>JAFUOR010000143.1 GCA_017481825.1 Clostridia bacterium | reverse complement strand
TCCTACGGCGCTGAGCAGAACGGCCTGATCGCCTCTCTGAACTCCGCTGCCAAGCTGCCCTACCACTGGGCTCTGGATGGCATCTCCATCACCCAGACCATCAACCCCGACGCTCTGGGCCACAGCGATGACGAGCGCGTGAACAACCTGGTGCAGGTGCTGGACGGCTACTTCGATCAGCCCTCTCATCACCTGAACGTGAACGTCTTCGGTAAGGAGAAGCTGCTGGACGCCATGGAGCATCCGGAGAAGGAAGAGTACGCCAACTTCACCATCCGCGTCTCTGGCTACGCCGTGAAGTTCATCGACCTGACCCGTGAGCAGCAGCTGGACGTTATCGCCCGTACCTGCCACACCACCATGTAATTCCTTCCGCCCTTGAATGAGGGCTGAGGCTCCCCGGCGAGGCGATTGCTTCGCCGGGGTTTTTACAATACGAGGAATATGATGTACATCGAAACAAACCGTCTGATTATCCGCGATTTCATCCCTGACGACCTGGAGGGCCTGCATGCGATCTTTGGCGACGAGGAGACGATGCAGAACGTGGAGCCCGCCTACACTCTGCTCCAGACCCGCGACTTTCTGGAGCGCTTCTGCATCGGTCAACACGGCGCAGTTGCTGCGGTACATCGGGAGAGCGGCCAGCTGATCGGCTACATCCTCTGCAAGGAGTATGAGCCTGAAGTCTACGAAATAGGCTGGATCTTCCATCGGGATTTCTGGCGCAGAGGCTTCGCGCATGAGGCCTGCAGCGCCGTGCTGCACAAGCTGTTCACCGCGTATCGCGCGCACAAGGTATTTGCCGAGGCGATCGACGCAGTGAAGTCCGTAGGGCTGATGCGCAAGCTGGGCATGCAGCCAGAAGGAATCCAGCGCAGCCAGACAAAGGATAACCACGGCCGCTGGACCGACCTGTATTTCTACGGTCTGCTGGCAGAGGAGTATCTGGCGCAGCGCTGAATTTCCTGTTTACATTTGCCGAAATGCGGTTATAATAGATGTAGGCAGAGGTGCAACTCCCCTGCCTGCGAAAGTACACCAAGGAGATTGTTTATACGATGAGCAACCTGAAAGGCCGCATTCATTCCTTTGAGACCTTCGCGCTGGTGGATGGCCCCGGCGTCCGCTGCGCTGTATTTCTGCACGGCTGCGCGCTGCGCTGCAAGTTCTGTCACAACCCGGACACCTGGCATCCCTGCGATAATCTGACCTTTATGACCCCCGAAGAGCTGCACCAGAAACTCATGCGCTACCGCCCCTATTGGAAGAACAACGGCGGCGTGACCTTCTCCGGCGGCGAACCGCTTTTGCAGATGGATTTCGTGACGGAGGTGTTCCTCCTCCTGAAGAAGGACGGCGTCCACACCTGCATCGACACCGCAGGCCAGCCCTTCCGGCCCGATGACGCCGATTGGCTCCGCCGCTTCGACGAGCTGATGGAGCTGACCGATCTGGTGATGCTCGACCTCAAGCAGTTCGACGAGGAGCTCCACCGCGACCTCACCGGCCACGGCAACGCCAATATCCTCGCCATGGCGAAATACCTGAGCGCGAAGGGCAAGGCCATGTGGATCCGCCATGTGCTGGTGCCGGGCGTGACGGATAATGAGAACGACCTGCGCCGCATGCGGGCCTTCATCGAGAGCCTCGACCATGTGGAGCGCGTGGAGATCCTGCCCTATCACACCATGGGCATCAGCAAGTGGCAGAAGCTCGGCCTTGACTACCCGCTGGAGGGCGTGAAGATGCCCACGGACGAGGAAGTCAAGCGCGCGGAGGAGCTGCTGGGCATCCAGAAATAACCGCATAGAAAAAGCGTCCCTGCTCCATTTCGGAACAGGGACGCTTCATGATGTCAAAAAAGTGGCCATGGGCCACTCTTTTGCGTTTTGCACTCACTGGTCGTGTGGCAAAGCCATCCTCGCAGCCGTTCGTGTGTCGCCGATTTTAGATCGGCAGTCTGCCGATGGCGAATGACGTTGACTGTATTCACAGCCTTTAGATAGTCTGATTGCCATCAACTCACGCTGGGTTCGGGCTTGTAGGCAGCCTCGCCCTCGCGCTTGCGGCGGCTCTGCTTGCGCCGGATGCCCTGCTTGAGCTCCGGTTTGGCCTTGCCCTCCACCGCATCGGCAGTGATGACGCAGCCATTGATCTCCTGCATGCCGGGCAGCTCAAACATGGTGTCCAGCATCACATTCTCGATGATGGCACGCAGGCCTCGTGCGCCGCACTTGCGCTCAATGGCCATCTTTGCGATGGCGCGCACGGCGTCCTCCTCGAAAGTGAGCTCCACGCCGTCCATGCCCAGCAGCTTCTGATACTGCTTGCACAGAGCGTTCTTGGGCTCGGTGAGTATCTGTACCAGGGCGCTCTCGTCCAGGGCGTCCAGGGTCACCGTGATGGGCAGACGGCCCACAAATTCGGGAATCAGGCCGAACTTGGTCAGATCCTCAGGACGCATGTTGCGCAGGGCCTGGGAGACGTTCGGGTCGCGCTTTGAGCGGACCTCCGCGCCAAAGCCCACATTCTTCTTGCCCGTGCGGTTCTCGATGATCGGCACAATGCCGTCAAACGCACCACCACAGATGAAGAGGATGTTGGTGGTGTCGATCTGCAAAAGCTCCTGATGGGGATGCTTGCGTCCGCCCTGGGGAGGCACGGCCGCCACGGTACCCTCAAGGATCTTCAGCAGCGCCTGCTGCACACCCTCGCCGGATACATCGCGGGTGATGGAAGGGTTCTCGCTCTTGCGGGCAATCTTGTCGATCTCGTCGATGTAGATGATACCACGCTGAGCCAGCTCAATGTCATAATCGGCAGCCTGAATCAGGCGCAGCAGGATGTTCTCCACGTCCTCGCCCACGTAGCCGGCCTCGGTGAGGCTGGTGGCATCAGCAATGGCGAAGGGCACGTTCAGGATGCGCGCCAGCGTCTGGGCCAGGAAGGTCTTTCCGCAGCCGGTGGGGCCAACCATCAGGATATTGGACTTCTGCAGCTCCACATCATCGCGGGCAGCGGTCTGGCCGATGCGCTTGTAGTGGTTATACACCGCCACACACAGGGCGCGCTTGGCCTGCTCCTGACCCACGACATACTCATCCAGCACAGACTTCATCTCCGCTGGGGTGGGCAGGCGGCCGGAGGGCGTGCCATCGGGAATCAGGGGCATATCATCGGAGATGATCTCCTGGCACAGCAGGATGCACTCATTGCAGATGCCCACATCGGGGCCTGCCACCAGGCGGCGCACCTGATCATGGGGCTTGCCGCAGAAGCTGCAGCGGCGCACGCCGCCGCCAAGGAATTCGTCTTTGGACATGATGTTACCTCATCTCTCCGCCACAGGAAGGCGGATAATCAGGGTCGGACATTACTTGCTTTCCTTCACGCGGGGATCGAAGATCTCGTCGATGATGCCGTACTCGAGGGCCTCCTGGGCGCTCATGAAGTGATCGCGCTCCACGTCACGGCGGATGGTCTCGACATCCTGACCGGTCATTTCGGCCTTCATGCGGATCATCTTCTCCTTGGTCTTGACGAGCCATTCGGCACGGATGGCCACATCCGTCGCCTGGCCCTGCGCGCCGCCCAGGGGCTGATGGATCATGACCTCGCTGTTGGGCAGGGCGCAGCGCTTGCCCTTCTGGCCCGCCATGAGCAGGAACGCGCCCATCGACGCTGCCATGCCGATGCACACCGTGCGCACCTGGGGCTTGATGTACTGCATGGTATCGTAGATCGCCATGCCAGCCGTCACGGAGCCGCCGGGGCTGTTGATGTAGAGGTAGATGTCCGCATCCGGATCCTCCATCTCCAGGAACAGCAGCTGGGCTACGACGGTGTTGGCCACATCGTCGTCGATCTCGCCGCCCAGGAAGATGATGCGGTCCTTGAGCAGGCGGGAGTAGATATCATAGGAGCGTTCGCCACGGTTGGTTTGCTCAACGACATAGGGAATCAGCGGCATAATAGTACCTCCTGTGGTTGCTTTCTCGTTGGTAGGACGCGCCGCACGTGCAGTGCGTCCCGGGTATTCTATGCTCTTTTGGCTGACTTTATGCTTCAAAAGACGCGGGAGAAGACCGCGACAGGAACTTCCCTGCCCAGCTTCCTCCCGCGTACTGATGTATTCGCTTGATTACTCAGCGTCCTCAGCGGCAGCCTCGGACTTGACGTTGATGGTCGCGCCAGCCTTGAGCAGATCGCAGACCTTCTGGATGGCAGCAGTGTCCACCAGGTAAGCCTTCTGATCCTCGGTCAGGGAAGCCTTGAAGGCCTCCAGCTCCTGACCCATGCGCTCGGCCTGCTTGGCAGTCTGCGCATCAACCTCTTCCTCATTGGGCTCCAGGCCCTCGGCAGCGCGGATGGCCTCCAGCACCAGCTCGACCTTCACGCGGTTCTCAGCCTCACCCTTGTAGCTCTCCGCCAGCGCCTCGCGGGTCTGGCCGGTGTACTTGAGGTAGTCCTCCATCTTCAGGCCCTGGTACATCATGCGGTACTCCATGTCGCGCAGGATGTAATTGGTCTGTTCGGCAATCATGGCTTCGGGAATGTCCATCTGGGCATTGGCCACGGCGGCCTCGATCAGGGCATTCTCGATGGTCACGTTGTAGTTGGTCTCGGCGCGCTCGTTCAGCTGCTTCTCGATCTCAGCCTTGTACTCGGCAAAGGTGTCGTAGCCGTTGTCCTGAGCGAAATCGTCATCCAGCTCGGGCAGCTCGGTCTTGGTGATGCTGTTCACCTTGACGTGGAACACGGCGTCCTTGCCCTTGAGATCCTCAGCGTGGTACTCCTCGGGGAACTTGACGTTCAGATCCTTCTCCTCGCCGATGGCCATGCCGACCATCTGCTCTTCAAAGCCGGGGATAAAGGTGTTGGAGCCAATGGTCAGGGTCTGACCCTCGGCAGTGCCGCCAGCGAAGGCCACGCCGTCCACAGAACCGGCATAGTCCAGGTTCACGGTGTCGGTGTAATCGACGGTGCGATCGGTCACCTCAACGGTGCGGGCGCCCTTCTGCTGATCCTGGGAGATGCGGGCGTCGATTTCCTCGGCGGTCACCAGGTGCTTGGGCTCAACCTCAACGGTCAGGTTCTTGTACTCGCCCAGGGTCACGTCGGGACGAACGAACACCTCGATGGTGAAGTTCATGTCCTCACCCATCTTGTACTCGCCCATGTCGGTCATCTCGGGACGATCAACGGGCTTGATGTCGTTCTCCTTGCAGGCAGCCTCGTACATTTCGGGGAAGACGATGTCCATCGCGTCCTCGACGAACACGTACTTGCCGTACATATTCTCGATCACGGCGCGGGGAGCCTTGCCCTTGCGGAAGCCGGGCACGTTGATCTTGCCGCGGTTCTGCAGGTAGGCCTTATTCATGGCAGCTTCAAACTGCTCAGCGGGAACAACAAAGGACAGCTTGGCCTTGTTGCTGGAAATCTTCTCATAGGTGGTCATGTGTTGATTACCTCCTGAACTTTCACACTGGGCGCTTCCCGCCCCATCCATGCGACATTCATTACGCACGCGTTATAGTTTACCACACATTTCAGCCGGATGCAAGCATTTTGCCGGGAAAATCGCGGCTTTTTGCGATTCCTTTTGACTTTTGCTGAGCGATGGGGTATCATAGACGGGACAGGAGTGATCACCATGAACTTTTCTGATATGACGATGATCGCCACGGCAGCCTTCGGCCTGGAGGGCGTGGTGGCAGCAGAGCTCAAGCGCCTGGGCATGAAGGACGTAAAGGGCGAGATCGGCGGCGCGCGCTTTCGTGGGAGCATCGAGGATGCGTTCCTGTGCAACCTGCGGCTTCGCTGCGCGGATCGCGTGCTGATCGTGCTCAGGGAGGCCGAGTGCCGCACCTTCGAGGAGCTGTTCCAGTTTGTGAAATCCTTTGAATGGGAGGACGTGCTGCCCCTGGATGCGAAGATCAACGTATCCGGCAAATGTGCCC
>JAFUOR010000142.1 GCA_017481825.1 Clostridia bacterium | reverse complement strand
GATAAAAATGTTATTGGATGCTTCTTACTATATGGTGTTATCAACTGGTTGGTAAAGCATATTGCCTTTGACAAAATGAGGCAAAGCACCATGTTCTGATTATGCGGATAGAAAATAGGAAAACACCCTTGACAAAACAGCTCGTCATCCTGGCAGGGGGCGCTGCTGTAGCTTATCTGGATGGTTCCATCTGGGTGAAGGACTCATAGTGGTCGCTTGTGTAATACACCAGACCATCATTGGAGAAGACGATTCTTTCGGCATTTCGCGGGCCGGAAACGTAATTGCAGTCCGCTTCCTTCCAGGTGCGCCCGCTGGCCTTGGGCAGCAGGCCCTCATAGTTCCCGAACCTGTCGCCGCCAATGGACTTACCGGGAGCTACATCGCTGAGGTAGTTCTCGCTGCTGTCCCAGCCCAGGGCCTCCGCCTCGGACTTGGTGATGAAGTTCCCCGGCAGCGTCCCATAGGCAAAGATGTAATCCGCAATATCCTGCGGGGCGATGATGGGCCCCTCCGCCTCCAGCGCATCTGCAGCGGAACCGCCCTCCTCCGCACTGCTTCCCAGCTGGCTTTGAACCTGCGGGGTTTGCGTGGGCGCAGCAGCGTCAAAGGTGACATCCGACAGCAGGCCCAGCTGTTGGCCCGCAAAGAGCAGCAGCGCCACGACCAGAATCAGCCATGGCTTCATGGGAGACTGCTTCTTGTTCGTATTCTTGGTCTGACTCATTTGTGATACCTCTCTCCTGAACAGATTTTCATGGCCCGGTAGAGCTGCTCCAGCAGCATCACCCGCGCCAGCTGATGGGGGAAGGTCATCTTGCTCATGGACATTTCCTCGTCCGCCCGCTGGAGCACCTTATCCGACAGGCCCAGCGAGCCGCCGATAAGGAACACGAGGTTCGACTGGCCCCGGTTCCTCAGCTCGTCCACATGGCGGGACAGCCCAGGGGAATCCCACTGCCTGCCCGGAATGGTCATGGCGATGACGTAATCCCCGGGCTTGATCCTTGCAAGGATGCTCTCGCCCTCCTTGTCGCGGATCTGCGCCTCAATGGCCGGTGAGGAATTGGCGGGTTCCGGCAAATCGGGAAGCTCCACCTCCTCCACCTTGCCGTAGCGGGACAGGCGCTTGAGGTACTCGTCCGCCATCTGGCGGTAGGGCTTTTCCTTCATCTTGCCCACGGCAATCACAGTGATGCTCATGAACGGACGCCTCCCCGAATGTGCTGGTCATGCCGCAGCGCCACCATGCGGAACAGGTAGCTGCCCACGCCCAAGGCCAACGCGATCATCACGATATCGACCATCGCCCGCACACCGGCATCCGCGCCCTCGCTGTACATCTCCTGGGCAAGGTAATGCATGCAGCGGTACAGGCCAAGGCCCGGCACCAGCGGGATGATGGAGAGGATCAGGAAGATGGTGGCGATCATGCGCATCCGGCGCGCACAGTACTGGGCCAGAACAGAGCTCAGCAGCGCGCCGATGAACATGGACATGGGGGCATAAAGACCGAATTGATTCAGCGCCCAGTAGATCAGATAGCCCAGGCCGCCAATGGCACTGGCAGGAACCCAGGCCTTCTTGGGCGCATGCATGAAGATAGCAAAGCCCAGCGTACCCAGGGAACTCGACAGGAAGATGATGATGGCTCTGCCGATGAATTCCAGCGTCACAGCAGCACACCTCCCGTCAGCAGGCGGAACAGCGCAGAACCCACCAGAGCGCCTCCGGCCAGCATCGCCGCCGTCAGAACCGCGCTGGTCGCCGAGGAGATTCCGGAGATCATGTCGCCGCGCATGGTATCCTGCACAGCATTGGTCATGGCAAGGCCCGGAAGCATGGGCATCAGGCAGGCCGCGACAGTGGCGTCCACCAGCAGCAGCCCTGTCACGAGGTGAAAGAACATCGGCAAGATGGTGCCAAGAAAGCTGCCCACCAGCGTGGACACAAAGGAGCGCGCTCCCGCCTTATCCAGAATAAAGGCCAGCGCCTGACCAATCGCCGCCACCACCATGGCCACGAAAAAGTCAATCACACCGCCGCCGAACATCACCGCCCAACCGGCGGAGGACACGGCCACTGCGCCGACCATGCCCAGCTTGGACACCATCGGCTTGCGGCCCTCAATCTCCTGCAAGCGGCGCAGCACCTCCTCACAGGAGAGGTTCTCCTGCTCCATCTGGCGGGAGATGGCGTTGACCGCATCAACCCGGGTGAGGTTCGTGGGCCCTTTGCGCACGCGCTTCACAGCGGTCTCGATGGTACCGTCGCTCTTGCGGTAGCTGATGAAGATGCCGCTGGGGACGGCAAAGCTCTCCACCTCCGTGAAGCCAAAGGCATGCCCCATGCGGGTGATGGTCTCCTCCACACGGTAGGTCTCGCCGCCGTTTTCCATAATGAGCCGTCCCGCCAGATGGAGCGGCGCCATGTAACAGCTGTCGTCAAGCATGGATATTAACTCCTTAGCGTGAAGCGGAACAGATAGTGCCACAGCACGCGTTTGTACTGATCATAGAGGCCGCAGCACTGATAAAGCCTGCGGTAGGCCGAATAAACCTTGCAGCGATCCTTCATGGACAGGATCGGATGCCGGAAGCAATAAAAGAACTGCCGGATGACTGCACCCTGTGGATTGCGAATATAATCATATACGGGCTCTGTGATGTAGGTATAGGTCTGGCAGTGGGCAAGGTAATCCATGACAAAGCAGAAGTCCTCGCCCCAGCTGAGGGCCGGATCAAAGCGCAGCGCCTGGTCACGGATGACGTCGCCCCGGAAGAGCTTGTTCCACAGCACGCCGTAGTAGAAGCTGTTGCTGAGCCTCTCCAGGCGGCGCATGAAGGCGTCCCGATCAATAGTTTCAGCCTGTCCGTTAAGGTTGCGCACCGAGCGGATCCCCGCCAGCACCTCGGTGTAGGCGGCAAAGACGATATCGCTCCCCTGCTCCTCCATGCTGCTCACAAGCATCTCCATGGAGCCCTCGGGCAGCGCATCATCCGCATCGACAAAGCGGACATACCGTCCCCGGCATTGCCTGAGCGCTGTATTGCGCGCCTCGGACACGCCGGCATTTTCCTGCCGGATCACACGAATGCGCCCGTCCTCCGCTGCCAGACGGCTGATGATCGCCCAGGTATCATCCGTGCTGCCGTCGTCCACCACAATGATCTCCATATCCGCAGCGCTCTGCGACATAACCGTCCTCAGGCAGCTCTCGATGTGCTTCGCGCCGTTCCAAACAGGAATAACCACGCTGATCAGGGGCTGATGCTCCAATCCTGCGCCCTCCTTTTGAAGTACACAATGATGTATTGATTGTAGCGTTTTGCGCAGGCATTGTCAAGGGAAGAAAGAGGCAGAGCGGGGTCTTCGCCCCACTTCACGAGGCTACCATCCCCAGCGCCGGTATCCCCGGTGTCGAGGGAATTTGGGTTACCAGTTACTCCTGCCGCCTCCTGCTGCAAAGGTACGCGCAGGCGGCAGGCGACGCGATACGACCGCAGGGAAGTCGAGCCAAAGCGCCACCTGCAAAGCACACGTAGGTTTCGTTCCCGCAATCAACACGCGGGCGCAACCCTCATCGAAGGTACGCACCCAAGAGCGCGAAAAGGGAGTCCAGAGGATCGAAGACCCTTTGGCAGGATACAGGGACAGCATCCCTGCCGTGTGGAAGACAGCGCCCTCAATTTGCAGGAGCGGAGCATAGCACTTGCAAATCCGGGAGGGATATGTTAAGAAGTTGTATGAAATGGGTCATAAATTCCCACGAATCCCTTGTTGACAGGGGTAAATCCTTCATGGTATGATCAATATGATCGAAATAAGTGGTGGAGTCTGTCATCATGGGCCGAACGGACATGATTTATTCCGATTGTTGTCAGGGCGGAGGGTACCGTTCTCACTGAAATATCGAGAAGAAGGCAGAACTCCGCTGGAGCTTGGCCTTCTTTTTTTGTAAAGATCGTGTAAAGGAAAGCGGATGCGCTCTTTATGAAAAAGGAAGGCTCCGACCAGACAGAAAGGAGCCTCGGATGACCCCCAAGAAGCTGTTCTTCGAGAAATTCAAGGAAGCCGCTGCGTCCGTGCTGCCCATCACGATCATTGTGGCGGCCATGTGCCTGTCCTTCGTGCCGGTGACGCCGGACCTGATGCTGTCGTTCCTGTTGGGCGCGCTGATGCTGATCGTAGGTATGGGCCTGTTCACCCTGGGCAGCGATGTCTCCATGACGCCTATCGGCTCCCACATCGGCGCGAAGCTGACCAAGTCCCGCAATCTGCCGCTGATCCTTTCGGTCAGTCTGCTGCTGGGCGTGGCCATCACCGTGTCCGAGCCTGATCTGACGGTGCTGGCCACCAATGTCCCCGCCATCGACACCACCGTACTCATCGTGACGGTGGGCGTGGGCGTGGGCCTGTTTCTGATGCTGAGCATGGTACGCATCCTCTTCGCCATCCCGATGAAGTGGCTGCTGATCGGCATGTATGCCATCGTGTTCATCCTGGCGGCGCTGACGGACCCCAACTACCTCGCCGTGGCCTTTGACTCCGGCGGCGTGACCACCGGCCCCATGACGGTGCCCTTCATCATGGCGCTGGGCGTCGGTGTTGCCTCCATCCGTTCGGACGAGCATGCGCAGACTGACTCCTTCGGTCTGGTGGCGCTGTGCTCCATCGGCCCGATCCTGGCGGTGCTGCTGCTGTCCTTCTTCTATCCCGGCGCACCTGACGGCGGCGCGGCCTCCATCATAGAAAACTACGCCAGCACGGTTGAAATCGGCCAGGGGTATCTGCATGCCCTCCCCCACTACCTCCTGGAGGTCGTGATGGCGCTGCTGCCCATCGTGGTGTTCTTCCTGATTTTCCAGGCGGTGGCGCTGCATCTGCGCAAGGTGCCCTTCCTGCGCATCATCATCGGTCTGGGTGTGACGCTGGTGGGCCTGGTGTTCTTCCTCACCGGCGCAAACGTGGGCTTCTCCTCCCTGGGCGTGATTCTGGGCCAGCATCTGGCGGCGGATTACCGCTATCTCCTGATTCCCGTGGCCATGGTGATGGGCTGGTTCATCATCAACGCCGAGCCTGCCGTGCATGTGCTGAACAAGCAGGTTGAGGAGCTGAGCGCAGGCGCGATCTCCGAAAAGGCCATGCATTACGCCCTGTCCATCGCCGTGAGCCTGGCCAACGGCCTTGCCATGCTGCGCGTGATCACTGGCGTGTCCATCATGTGGATCGTCGTGCCGGGCTATCTGATCGCCCTGATTCTGGCGCTCTTTGTACCCCAGACCTTCACAGCCATCGCCTTCGACTCCGGCGGCGTGGCTTCCGGCCCCCTGACGGCAACCTTCATGCTGCCCTTTGCCATGGGCGCCTGCACCGCCATGGGCGGCAACATCATGACCGACGCCTTTGGCCTGGTGGCACTGGTAGCCATGATGCCGCTGATCACCGTGCAGATCATGGGCCTCATCTATGTTCTCAAAACCCGTCGCGCTGCGGTTGAGCCCGAGGTGGCCTATGCTGATGACGACGTGATCGAGCTGTGGGAGGTGTAAGGATGGAACTGAACCTTGTGATGGCGATTGTCGATCGCGACCGCTACGAATCCATGGAGGATGTCATCCACAGCCTGAATCTGCCCCTGGCGCTGACCATGTATGCCCAGGGTACCGCCACCAGCGAGCACCTGAGCCTGTTTGGCCTTGTGAAGCGGGAGTACGCGCTGATCTCCACCGTCGCCGACGGCGAGCAGACCAGGAAACTCATCCGCGCGGCCAAGCTGCGCATGTTCATCGACATTCCCGGCAACGGCATCATGATGTCCGTGCCGATCAAGAGCGTAGGAGGAGGACGAACCATGGCTTACCTGACCGACAACAAGGCTCCTACCGGTGAAAAGCCGGATATGAATTTCAGCCACGAGCTGATCTACGTCATCCTCAACGAGGGCTTCTCGGATATGGTGATGGCGGCGGCGCGTCCTGCGGGCGCAACGGGCGGCACGGTGCTGGCCGGCAAGGGTACGGGTGCCCGCGAAAGCGAAAAGTTCCTGGGCATCTCCCTGGCCAGCGAGAAGGACGTGGTGCTCATCCTGGCCGATGCCGCCAAGAAGGCTGCCATCATGAAGGCCATCATTGAAAAGGCCGGCCCTCAGTCCGAGGCAGGCGCGATCTGCTTCTCCATGCCGGTGAGCAATGTAGCCGGCCTGCGCCAGATCGATACCGAGGATACGGCGGATACGCAGAGCAACGCTGCGGAAAAATAACCCGCGAGGACCTTCGGAAGAGCTCCCGCAAGGTTCATCGCGTGCCATATACAGTCACTCCGTTCCCTGAAGACGAAGTAAGTCATGTGCCTATGCGCCAACCAAGGAGGCTTACAATCCAATGGACATTTTCAATGCACTTGAACTGATCGGCGGCCTATGTCTGTTCCTGTTCGGCATGAACATCATGGGTGAGGCGCTGGAGCGTCGCGCAGGCAACAGCCTGCAGATGCTGCTGGGCAAGCTGACCACCGGAAAGCTCGCCGGCCTGATGACGGGTCTGGCAGTCACGGCAGTCATCCAGTCCTCCTCTGCCACCACAGTCATGGTCGTGGGCTTCGTTAACTCCGGCCTGATGAACCTGAGCCAGGCCATCAACGTCATCATGGGCGCCAATATCGGCACCACTGTGACGGCGTGGATTCTGTCCCTGGGCGGCATCGAGGGCAGCAACATCTTCGTGCAGCTGCTCAAGCCCATGTCCTTCACCCCCGTGCTGGCGCTTGTCGGCGTCATCTTCTACATGTTCTGCAAGTCGAACAAGAAGAAGGATACCGGCATGATCCTGCTGGGCTTCGCCGTGCTGATGTTCGGCATGGACATCATGACCAACGCTGTTTCCGGCCTTAAGGACGAGCCCTGGTTCCAGCAGCTGTTCATGATGTTTGAGAACCCCGTGCTGGCCATGGTCGCCGGTGCGGTGCTGACGGCCATCATCCAGTCCTCCTCCGCGTCCGTGGGTATCCTGCAGGCGCTGGCGGCAACGGGCGCTGTGTCCCTTGGCGCTGCGATCCCGATCATCATGGGCCAGAACATCGGTACCTGTATCACGGCCATCATGTCGTCCTTTGGCACAAACAAGAATGCCCGTCGTACCGCGCTGGTGCATCTGTCCTTCAACGTCATCGGCACCATCGTATGGCTGTCGCTGTTCTGCATCCTTAAGGCCATTCTGGGCGGAAGCGAGAACTTCTTCACCAACCTCATCGGAATGCAGGCAACGCAGGCGAACATCGCCATCTGCCACTCCGCTTTCAACCTGGCCTGCACCCTGCTGCTGCTGCCCATGTCCGGTCTGCTGGAGAAGCTGGCCTACATCCTCGTGCCCGAAGGCAAGCAGCCTGAGAAGGTTGCCGAGCTGGACGAGCGCTTGCTGGCGACGCCCTCTGTGGCGCTGGAGCGCTGCCGCAGCCTGACCATCGACATGGCCAACTGTGCCTCCGAAGCCATCGACGACAGCCTTTCCGTCCTGGCAAGCTACGACACCTCCAAGGGCAAGGCCATCCGCGAATACGAGGACAAGACCGACCACTACGAGGATGTGCTGGGCACCTACCTTGTCAAGCTCAGCGCCAACCGCGTCAGCGATCAGGACAGCGCCGAGGCTGCCATGCTGCTCAAGGCCATCGGCGATTTCGAGCGCATTGCCGACCACAGCGCCAGCATCCTGTGCGCTGCCGAGGAACTGAACGAGAAGCAGATCAGATTCTCCGAGGCCGCCACGAAGGAGCTGGACGTGCTGCGCGCAGCCGTGAGCGAGATCATGGGCCTGGCCTGCAAGGCCTTTGCCGATTACGATCTGGAGGCTGCTGAGAAGGTCGAGCCCCTGGAGCAGATCATCGACGCCATCAAGGAGCAGCTGCGCATGCGCCACATTCTGCGCCTGCAGCAGGGTGATTGCAGCATCGAGGCCGGCTTTGTCTGGTCCGACCTGCTGACCGACCTGGGTCGCGTGTCCGACCACTGCTCCAACATCGCGGGCGGCGTAATCGACATGAAGCAGCACAACATGAACATCCACGAGTCTCTGCGCTCCATGAAATCCGAGAGCGAGCAGTTCAAGGATCTGTACAAGATTTATTCCAAGAAGTACCTGGAGTGCGTGTAAGCACCTCTCCGTCCCCGGCTGCGAGTTGTTTTGTCAAGGGTGTTTTCACACTTTTTCACAAAAGGCGTACTGTTAACACCATTGATGTAAAAGACACCTATTTCGGTAACTCTCCTTTCAATTCGCATACAGAGGCAACAAAATTAATAGGCACACCCCTGAGCGACCGCTTGAGGGTGTGTCTTTCTTTATTTAATTTGTTTCGCTATTTGTTACGATATAGCCTTTGAATATCCCTTCATCAGGCATCACTGTCAACTGAAGCCGCATCCCGTGATTGCAGGTTGTTCTGACAAGCATAAATGTTCCAGAACTCATAGTGTCCTTTTCGCATACTCTGTATAGGCGTTCATCAATCGCATAAGTCTGTTCCGTCGTAGAAAGGAAAGAGCAAACACAACTTGCTCGATCTGATTGATAATGTACAAATGTGAGCGTTAGATAAGCAAAAATAGCTATAGTTATCAGAAAGACGCATCTGAGTACTGCCCGCATTATTCCTGATCCCTCCTGTCATTGTTGTATATGACGATCTTCTTTCTCTTCCTGCGAGCATATTGTAGCGTTTTTGCCGCACCTCCGAAGTCACGAAGAACATAGGCGACAATAATGTCACTTTCAAGTACCATCCATTCATTGCGTCTTGATATGGCGAACTTTTTCGGAACAGATTCCAAGGGGGGATATATGGTTTCATCATACCCGTCTGTTAGAATCGTGCTGTTCAAATAAGGTAATACTAAGATCAGCCGTATGTTTGGATGCTGTTGTTTCAAATCACGAAGCACCGTAGCTGACAGATAGTCAAAGCGGCCATATCCACCACATAGAAATTCATCTGCGCCTTGTGCAATAAGGTCAGAACACACTTGTCGAAGCCAATGCTCTACAGCTTCTGCATCATAGACTTCTTTGTGACCACAGAATGTGACTCTCATAGGTATCACCTCGACTTTTTTGCTGACATACTATCACAAAACCGGCAAACAGTACAGTTACAGGGACTATTTGATTCTTGCGCAATACTAAAATGTTAGTACAGCGACAGGGATGGTGATAGTATGAAGCTGAACCAAGCAATTAGCGAGCGGCTGTCCGAGCTGCTGAAAGAAAAACAAATGACACAGTACCAGCTGTTTATGAAGAGTGGCGTGCCTAAGTCCACGATTGGCAATGTAATCAACTGCTCTTATGATTCAGTTAAGTTGCGCATTGTCCACGAAATGTGTCAGGGACTGGGAATTGATATTCCTCAGTTCTTTGATTCACCGCTGTTTGCGGAAAGCAATCTTGATCCATAAGTGTTCCAGCGCGGCATGCGTTGGAACTTTTTTAACTGTCTCAAATTATCATCATAATGACTATTTGTCAATATGGGGATATTCGGCGTTGTCTCTATAATGGTAAATACGACATTATTTTGCGTAATAGTCATTATAATGGTGCTTCCGCCTCTATATGGATTTCGTATTTTCAGTGTTTATGGATAAAATACGAAGCAGGAGGTGGAACAATGGTAAGCTACACTGTCATCGGCCAGCATATCCATAAAGCCCGTGTACGTCTGGGATGGACACAGGCAGAGGTAGCTGACCGAATTGGGATTTCCACTGCCTACTATGGTAAGATCGAACGCGGAGTGATCAAACCTAACATTGATCGTCTGGCGGAGATCAGCCAGGCTTTGCGTATCCCGTTTGATTCACTTTTCAAAGGGGCATTTATCCCGGATGCGGAACCCATGGATAATCTGCCTGTCTCCAGTGAGGAGTTCAGTGAGTACATGAACGCATTATCTGACCGGGTAAGTCCTCGCACAAAAGAGATCATCATGCGTATCTGTGCGGAGCTTTCCGGGCTGGATCAGAGTGATGAATAAGAGAAGCGTTGCACGGCGGTGCAGCGCTTTTATGATATAAAAGTGTTCTGAATGCTGTACATGCAAACGATCTGTGCTATAATGGCGATGTCTCCCACTCAAGCAAACGACCGCAAAAGGGATATGATACATTGCTGTACGACAAGATCAGCCGCGCATGGCGGTGGCTGAAGGGCCGTCTTTCGTTGCTGCGCGGAAAAGACAATTCCCCGCCAGGAGATTATGTCATGGGCCGCCCACGACGTAAGCAGCGCACATTTTACTTTGGCAAGCGCAGAAACTGGGGCAGGTGCCTCATGGCTGTCGTCTTCGGAGTCATCCTGATTGTCTCATCTGTCAAGCTCATTTCCTACGGTGTAGACTACTATAACGCCCAGCAGGCGTCAGCTTCGCTGCGTGAGATCTACCATGCCGAGGAAGAGCCGACTGCGGAGGCAACCAACACACCTGCGCCTGTAACGCCTCCAACAGCCGCCACCACGGCTCCACCGGAAGCAGGACCTACAGCGACGCCGCCCACACGGCTTCAACCCGTCCGCTACCCGGGCAACTTCTATGCCAATGTCAGCAGTCGCTTTCAGAAGGTTCGTCGGCAGAACAGCGACATCATCGGCTGGCTGACCATTGACGGCTTGATCGATGAAGCCGTGGTGCAGCGGGATAATGAATACTACCTCGACCGGGATTATCGCGGGTATCACAATGTCAACGGAGCGATCTTCCTGGACGAAACCTGCGATCTGGACACCCGGCCCTACACCCTGCTACTGTATGGCCACAACATGAAAACAGGTGCCATGTTCGGCTCGCTGCGGAATTATGAGAACCTGACCTTCTACCGCAATAACCCATTCATTACCTTTGACACAGCGTATGAGGATGGCCGCTATGTGATCTTTGCCGTTGCAACGGTGAGCACCACATCGGGCAGCTGGCGATATGTTGACTTCACCCGGCTGTCATCGCCCGTCATTGCAGACAGAACGAATGCCATCAGCGCCCTGCTCAGTCGTTCCATCTACCGTACACAGGTGGATGTGGCTGCCGACGATCAGCTCCTACTACTTGTCACCTGCGTGGATGATGATATGGAGCGCAGAGTGGTTGCAGCGCGACGCATCCGCGAAGATGAGGATGAAGCGACGCTTGAAAAGCTCATCCGAAGGACAACGAAAAAGTGAACTTCCGCAGCCGCCTTGGCCTTACGCTCAAGGCGGCTGTTTGCATAGTTTCCAGCAGAAAAAAAGATGGTGCAAAGCCTTGGCTTATCTTGTTTTTTGAGGTTCTATT
>JAFUOR010000141.1 GCA_017481825.1 Clostridia bacterium | reverse complement strand
GAGATCCATGTGCCTTCCCAGTACACCACGCCGATGCCGCCGGGCATGCCGTTGACCACGGTGTCGGTGATATCGCGGATGGAGTTGGCCTGGCCCTGCACGGTGAAGGGGTAATTCTTCACGATCGCGCCGCCGTCGCCGATGGTGTTGCCGTTAAAGTCGGTATCTGCGCCGGTGTAGGCATAGGAGGTCTCCATGACCATGACTTTCTTGCCATAGGTTTCGGCGATTTCTGTCATCACGGCGGAGAGATTCTCCAGCGTGCCGTGCCAGTAGGGATAATAGGAGGTGGCGAATACATCGTAGTCCACGTTGTAGTAGGCCATCTTCTTGGCATAGGTGGCGTAGTTGCCGACCTTCTCGGGATTGGCGAAGTGCAGGGCCAGGCCAACTCCATCCGCGATATCACCGACACCGTGGTCAACGGCATGCCCGGCGGCATCGGCGTGGTGTACTGGGAAGGCACATGGATCTCCGTGGGCGGCAGCAGCTGGGAGGAAAACAGCGCCCTGTGGGAGAAGTACGGCTCCGGCTGGGCCTCCAGCTACGCCGCCGGTTATGACCCCAATGACGCGGGCAAATACTACGGCGGCAACGCGGTGGACAATCAGGCCATGTTTGACGCAGAAGGCAAGGCGCTGGAGTCCCTCAAGGTCTTCAAGCTCATGCGCGAGGGCAACGAAGTCGCCCTCAAGGCGGACGCCCTGGAGGACGTGACCATCATCTGCGACCTGAACGCCGAGCTGGTGCTGCCCGAGACCGTCAACGCCATCATGAATGACGACAGCAAGCAGGCCATCCCCGTGGAATGGAACCTGACCGACGAGCAGCGCGCCATCATGCGCAGCGGCGGCGTGGCCCAGTATGACATCACCGGCAATGCCGGCGGCATGGAGGCCCACTGCTACGTCTCCATGGTGGAATACAACTACCTGACGGATTACAGCTTTGAGGAGGGCGGCCAGGACTGGACGCTGACTGATCTTGCCAAGGCGGACGAACTGTACATCGAGGACAAGAAGACCGACTCCCTCACCGGCACGAAGCATGTGCACTTCTGGAGCGCCGCTTCCGGCAGCGTGGAGTTTACCGCAGAGCAGACCGTGACCGACCTTCCCGAGGGCAAGTTCAAGTTCACCATCTCCATCATGGGCGGCGACGCTGGCACGACGGATATCTACGCCTATGTCAAAATCAACGGCGAGATCGTCGCCACCGCCCCCTTGACCATCACCTCCTACGGCAACTGGGACACCGCTGTGATCCCCGAGTTCACCCATGCATCGGGCGACACCGTGGCTGTGGGCGTGTACGTCAAGTGCCAGGGCTCCGGCAACGGCGCCTGGGGCAAGATCGACGACGCGATGCTCAATTCCGTCAAGTAAAAATCATCCTTTTTGCGCCGGATCACCGCATCCGGCGCATTTTCAAATTCATGTGATAAGTTTGCCAAAAAGATATTGACAAAACGGTAAAACATATATACAATATCTACATTGAGACAGATTGCAAACGATTCCGAAAACCGCCCAAGGGATGTTTTCGTCATCGATTGCAAACGTTTCCGGTGACGTATTCAAAGGCTGAGACGCCTTAGAATAAAACTCGGGAAATTCCCCGAAGTTCAAGGAAAGGATGATCCACATGA
This sequence comes from Clostridia bacterium, assembly GCA_017481825.1. Classification (GTDB taxonomy): domain Bacteria; phylum Bacillota; class Clostridia; order Christensenellales; family Aristaeellaceae; genus UBA11524. Next base: position 19,770 of record JAFUOR010000141.1, on the reverse strand, counting down.
AAAAGTTCCTCGCTCTGCTGCTGTCTGTGGTCATGGTTCTGGCCATGTTCACCACCGCGAGCGCATCCAGCCTGGCCGGCACCTATGACATCACCGTCTGGGTGGCTGCCGAGATCGTTGATCTGACCAAGGCTCAGATCGCGAAGTTCAACGAGACCAACACCGACGGCATCGTCTTCAACGCCACCGTTGAGGCCGTGTCTGAGGCTGACGCCGCGACCCAGATGATCACTGACGTCGAGGCTGGCGGCGACCTGTACTGCTTCGCGCATGACCAGTTTGCCCGTCTGGTGCAGGCTGGCGCTCTGGCCAAGCTGGGCGTGAAGGCTGGCGAGACCGTGGCCTCTGCCAACGCTGAGGGCGTTGTCGCCGCTGCCAAGTCCGGCGACACCCTGTACGCCTATCCCCTGACCTCCGATAACGGCTACTTCCTGTACTACGACAAGAGCGTTGTCTCCGAGGATCACGTTGATTCTCTGGAAGCGATCATCGCCGACTGTGAAGCTGCTGAGAAGTACTTCGCCTTCGAGATGAACACCTCTGCCTGGTACGCCGCTTCCTTCTTCTTCGCTACCGGCTGTGTGTCCGAGTGGACCACTGACAGCGATGGCGCCTTCATCGAGGTGAAGGACACCTTCAACAGCCCCGAGGGCCTGATCGCCGTCAAGGGCATGAAGAAGCTGGTTGACTCCCCCTTCCACCTGTCCTCCTCCTCTGGCGCTGAGTTCGCCTCCAATGCTGCGGTCGTCGTCACCGGCATCTGGGATTACGAGACCGTCCAGGGCATCCTGGGTGAGAACATGGGCGTTGCTGATCTGCCCTCCTTCGAGGTTGACGGCGTGTCTTATCACCTGGGTTCCTACAACGGCTGCAAGCTGATGGGCGTGAAGCCCCAGGTTGACGCTGTCAAGGCTGCTGCCCTGCATAAGCTGGCTCAGTACCTGACTGGCGAAGAGTGCCAGATGGAGCGCTTCAACGAGCGCGCCTGGGGTCCCTCCAACCTGAACGCGCAGGCCTCCGAGGCCGTGCAGGCCAACCCCGGTCTGTCCGCCCTGCTGGCCCAGTCTCCCTACTCCATTCCTCAGGGCCAGATCCACGGCTCCTGGTGGGATATCGCCAAGGTTATCGCTGACGACGTGAAGGCCGCCACCGACGACGCTGGCCTGCAGACCGCTCTGGACAACTACCAGGACAAGATCGCTGCTCTGTTCAACCTGAGCGACGAAGTGAAGAACGCCTGGACCGTGATCGGCTCCATCAACGGCGACACCTGGTCTGTTGACCTGCCCATGACCAATGCTGACGGCATCTGGACCTCCGACGCCTACGCCATGGAAGCTGGCGTTGAGTTCAAGGTTCGCAAGGGCCTGAGCTGGGACGATGCTTTCCCCGCTGCGAACTTCGTTGTGGAGACTGCCGGCACCTACTGCGTGCAGTTCAATGAGACCACCGGCGAAGTGACCCTGGTAGCTCAGTAAGAATACTGCATTGCCATCATTGATCCCCATGGAGCAATGAGGTAACCAGGACGGCCGGAGCCAATCTGATTGGTTCCGGCCGTTTCCATAAAGGAGCGGATAACAGGCATGAAGAAATACAGCGACCTTGAATTTTTGAAACTCAACAAAGGACAAAGACTCCTGTACAAGCTCACCAGCTTTTTCTGTTCGATTCCCCAGTGGATCGCAGGCCTCTTTGCAAGCCTGTGGAACCTCATCAAGACCTTCTGCATGAAGGTTGGCAACGAGGTGGCAGACATCTGCTCCACCTTTGTGCACGGCGACTGGAAGACGAAGATTTCCTTCGTCATCATGGGCTTTGGCAACCTGGCGCGCGGTCAGATCCTGCGCGGCCTGCTGTTCCTGCTCTTTGAAGTCGTGTTTGTCGGATACATGGTGCTCACTGGCGCCTACTGGCTGTCCATGCTGCCCAGCCTGGGCAAGACGGGCCCCACGGAGACCTATGATGTGATCTATGACGCCTATGTCATGACCTACAACGACAACTCCTTCAAGATCCTTCTCTACGGCGTTCTGACCATCTTCTTCATCATCGCCTTCGTCTACACCTGGCGCGTGAATGTGAAGCAGAACAAGATCGCCGAGAAGATCCTCGCTTCCGGCAAGAAGCTCAAGTCCGGCAAGGACGACCTGCGCTCCATGGTGGACGACAAGTTCCATGCGACGCTGCTGGCCCTGCCCCTGACCGGCATCCTCGTGTTCACGGTGCTGCCCATCGTGTTCATGATCCTGGTGGCCTTCACCAACTATGACGGCACCCACGACGGCTATTACAACAACCTCTTCACCTGGGTGGGCCTGGACAACTTCAACACCATGCTCTCCTGGACGTCCGGCACAGGCAGCAACACCCAGAGTTACGCCGCAACCTTTGGCGAAGTACTCTCGTGGACACTGATGTGGGCATTCTTCGCCACCTTCACAAACTACTTCCTGGGCATGTTTGTGGCCATGGCCATCAACAAGAAGGGCATCAGGCTCAAGAAGCTGTGGCGTACCGTGCTGGTGCTGACCATCGCCATCCCGCAGTTCATCTCGCTCCTGTATGTGTCGAAGATGTTTGCCAAGAACGGCATCATCAACGGCTTCCTGATGAGCATGGGCTGGATTGAACAGGCGCTGCCCTTCTGGGAGGATCCGACCTGGGCACGCATCTCGGTCATCCTGATCAACATCTGGATCGGCATCCCCTACCTGATGCTGATCACCACGGGCATCCTGATGAACATCCCGCAGGATCTCTACGAGTCCGCCCGCATCGACGGCGCAAACGCCTGGCAGCAGTACTCCAAGATCACCCTGCCCTACATGCTGTTCGTCACCGGCCCGTATCTGCTGACCAGCTTCACCGGCAACATGAACAACTTCAACGTCATCTATCTGCTCACAGGCGGTGCGCCGACCAACCCGGCAGCCTCCTCGGCGGCAGGTACGGTAGGCTACACAGATCTGCTGATCACCTGGCTGTTCAAGATTACCACAGGCGCCGAATCCCAGTATTATCTGGCCTCCGTCGTCGGTATTCTCGTGTTCGTGGTCGTTGCTCTGATCTCTCTGGTGGTATACAACGTGCTGCCGTCCATTAAGAATGAGGAGGATTTCCAGTAATGGCTAATAAAGAATTGTTGGATCTCAATGCCTCCGCGCCGTCCAAGCGGCATATGGGCCTGCGCGCTTCCCGTGCCCTGAGCAATACCATGATCTACATCCTGCTGATCACCATCAGCGTCATCTGGCTGGTGCCCTTCGTATGCATCCTGCTTCAGTCCTTCCGCGTGGAGAGCACCTGGCAGGTCGGCTACGTCGTGCCGCAGCAGTGGGGGCTTGACAACTACCGCAACCTGTTCAACACGGACTTCCCCCGCTGGTACCTTAACACATTCGTCGCCGCGCTGGCCACCGCCGTTCTGCAGACGGTGATCGTTCTGTGCATGAGCTACACCCTATCCCGCTTCCGCTTCAAGATGCGCAAGCCCCTCATGCGCTTCATGCTGATCCTGGGCATGTTCCCCGGCATGCTGACCATGATCATCCTCTACCGCGTCCTGAAGGACCTGGGCATGACTCAGGCCAACTCCGTCCCCGGCCTGATCCTGGTGTACATCGCCTCCTCCGGCATGGGCTACTACGTCTCCAAGGGCTTCTTCGATACGATCCCGAAGTCCCTGGACGAGGCTGCCCGCGTCGATGGCGCGACCCGCTTCCAGGTACTCAAGAAAATCATTCTTCCGCTTTCCAAACCCATCGTTATCTACACGATCCTGACCGCCTTCATGGGCCCCTGGGGCGACTTCGTGTTCGCGCGCTACATCGCCTTTGGCTCGTCGGCGGGCTCGAACGTGGCTGTCGGCCTGTATAACTGGCTGAACAAGGATCAGATTTCCCAGTATTACACCACGTTCTGCGCCGGCGGCGTGATGGTGGCCATCCCGGTCACGATCCTGTTCATGAGCCTGCAGAAGTATTACGTGGAAGGCGTTACGGGCGGCGCCGTGAAGGGCTAAGCCGTCACGAAGACCTCAAGATAAGATGGACTTTGAGAAAAGGAGAAACAGAGTATGGCAAGCGTCAAGTTGACAGACGTCAAGAAAGTTTACGACAATAAAGTCACTGCTGTTCATGATTTCAACCTGGAGATCGCGGATAAGGAATTCGTGGTCTTCGTCGGCCCCTCCGGCTGCGGCAAGTCCACGACCCTGCGCATGATCGCGGGTCTGGAGGACATCTCTGGCGGCACGGTGGAGATCGACGGCACGGTGGTGAACGACCTGCAGCCCAAGGATCGCGACATCGCGATGGTTTTCCAGAACTACGCCCTGTATCCCCACATGACGGTCTACGACAACATCGCCTTCTCCCTGCGTCTGAAGAAGCTGCCGGAGGATGAAATCTACGAGAAGGTGACCAATGCTGCGGAGATTCTGGGCATCACCGAGTATCTGACCCGCAAGCCCCGCGCCCTGTCCGGCGGCCAGCGCCAGCGCGTGGCCATCGGCCGTGCCATGGTGCGCAACTCCAAGGTGTTCCTGATGGACGAGCCCCTGTCCAACCTGGACGCGAAGCTCCGCAATCAGATGCGCGCGGAGATCATCCTGCTGCGTCAGAAGCTGAACACCACCTTCATCTACGTCACCCATGACCAGACCGAGGCCATGACCCTGGGCGACCGCATCGTCATCATGCGCGACGGCATCATCGAGCAGGTCGGCACGCCTACGGAGGTCTTCGAAATGCCCCGCAACATCTTCGTGGCCGAATTCATCGGCGCACCCAAGATGAACCTGATCGACACCGTGCTGGAGCAGGAGGGCGATAAGTACTATGTCCGTCCCTTTGGCGCGAAGATCGAGGTCACGGGTGAGAAGCTGGCCGAGCTCAAGGCCAAGAAGGTCACCGCGCAGCCCGTGATGCTGGGCGTCCGCCCCGAACACATCGTGCTCTCCGATGCCTCCTCTCCCGCTGCGATCCCCTGCAAACTGGAGGTCAACGAGATGATGGGCAGCGAGCTGCACCTGCACGTGTATACCGAGGACGAGACCCGTCTGATCGTGCGCATCCCCACCATCGGCCTGAGCCTGGAGCAGCGCAAGGAGCTGGTGTACGGCAAGCAGCTCTACATCACCTTCGAGAGCAAGGTTATGCACTTCTTCAACAAGGAAACCGGCCTGAACATGATCTACGGCTAAGGATTTCCATCAGCCGGACGGCTGAATAAAAGGAAGCGTGAGCAGAAACCCGAAAGGGCCATGCTCACGCTTCTTTATCAAGGTTGCCCCTCTCCCGGCGAACAAGGAGAGGGGCAATCCTTATTTGATGCTGAACGTCAGAACGTCAGAATATACACCCTTGCCAGGGAGCGAATCAACCGTGATGGTGAGCGTTGCGCTGACATCAGCGGTATTTCCGCCATTGCCAACCACCCTGAACAATGCCTGGGAATTTCCAGTCCATGTGCCGCTTGCCTCACCAGCATACGTCAGCGTGTAGGCAACGCCCTCGCCTGCATCGTTAAGCAGCTGCATGTTATTCTTGGAACTTGCAAGAGAAAGGGCTATGCTGGATCGGGAGATCAGATTCCAGCCAGCCTTCAGTGACACGGTCATGGTGCCGGTTTTTGTGAGAGGATCCACCGTCATCGCACCAGGAATCACGATGATGAACGAGTCCAGGCTGTCATCAATCGTCATGGTCACCGTGGAAGACATATCCGCCGCACCATCCCAGCCTTCATACTCCTGGCCGATGGCGACGGGTACACTGAACACCATGACAAGAACGAGCAGCAGGGTAAGCATTTTCTTCATTTTAGATTTCCTCCTGTGTTTTATTGACATCGGTCTTCAACCGCTATGTCCGCTATTGGTAAACCGTAATGCTCAGCGGCATTTTCAGATTATTGGTCACCGACAAATCATCCATGAGGTAGGGCTGCACAAAGAGCGTACCTTCATATTTTCCTGCCGGCAAGTCACAGTTCATCGTCACCATATTGCAGTACTGCCCTGGAGCAATCAAACCGGTAGTGAACAGTACATCCTCTGTTTCATTCAATCGCACTTGGAAGGTCAGGTAATACCACCCCTCATTGCTCTGCGGATTATAGAAAGGAACCGAAACCACCCGGCTTCCGGCGGCAAAGCTGATGCCTGACCAGCCAGGAATTGAAATCCCCGGAATCGTCGGAGCTGGACTCGTTGTTGCCTGACTGCCCGCATACTCATGCATCCCCAACGTCACAGTCGGCACCGCTGCGCTTTGGCCGATGCGCTGCACAGCATATGTTTCCTCCGGATTGGCACGCAGAATGGCATACACTCCCATGATGATCGCCAGAAGCACCATCAATATCAAGATCGATTTAGGCATTTTCAGTCTACGCATATGCTGATCGCCGATTCCCCTCACGGAGCATTGGCAGCCTCCAAAATGATTCGATATTATCTTAACACATCATTTGACTTGTGTCAACAACATTATGTGGTTTTGACAAGGTTTATATTTCCCGTCATCTCCACCTACAATAAGGCGAGGTGATTACATGAAAGCTGAATACAAAAAGTACTATGAGCAGTTTGGTCTGAATGTGGTCTATTACCGTAAGAAGAAGCGACTGACGCAAATGAAACTGGCCGAAATGGCCGACATTGACCGAAGCCATATCAGCGCTATCGAACTTGGCAATGTGGGTGTTTCCTTCGATGTGATTTTCAAGCTCTGCGAAGTGTTGGAGATAACGCCGAAGCAGTTGTTCGATTTCAGGGAATGATAGAAGCGGCTGCACAACTACACACTTCAAAAGCGCCCAAAAACAACAAAAAAAGACTTGCATTTCTGCAAGTCTTCTGGAGCTGATACCCGGATTCGAACCGGGGACCTCATCCTTACCAAAGAGTATAACTAATTGTGTCGCTGGCTTGTTGGTTTGCTTGTGTAGTGCAGTGGCAGAAGATTCTATCTGACAGCACGCATTATCGCGATGCTGTCTATTTTGTTATCGCTTCAACTCGTCTATTAATGACCGCAACAATGAAAACTGCTCAGGAGTCAAGCCCTGGGCATCGAGAGCATAGTTATTCTTCACTCCTAACAGATAATCAGTGCTAACACCATAAAGACGTGCCAGTTTTACCAGCACATCATAGGGAGGATAACGTGTTCCCAACTCATATGATGATATCATAGCTTTGGAGCCGCCGACAATTTCGGCTACTTGGGATTGAGTTAGCGCCTTTGCCTTGCGCAAGTCACGGAGACGGTTGCTGAAATCTACCATTTGCTGACACCTCGCGAACTTATTGTAGACAAAATGAGTGCGCAAGTGGTAGAATTGTATGAGCAATCTGTGTACGTGCAATCTACTTATTGCAGGAGGAATAGAAATGCGTGTAGTGACTTTCCTGGGGACATGTGTTGAATTGCCTGATAATGTGTATATCTATGCGGAATACTATCGTACCTTTGAGCAGAAGAAAGCAGTATTGATGCAAGTGCTGGGGCGGCACATCCAGCGATGTAGCTATATATTTGACGAAGATATTGAACAGTCAATGCGTTCTCTTGCGGATGAAGTAGTAGATATGCTGATGCATGAAGGGGTATACTGCGTTACTCGCAGTGATTTGTTCTTGAATTCGGTTGCTTATGAACAATACAAAGTAGCGAATCGTGAATGTACAAAAGCGCTTGCAGAGATAGGCATTGCAGAGGTTAACCGAATAAAGGCGGGAATGGCTATAGCTGAACAGCAGGCGTATGCATCAACGGGCGGAGTGCAAACAACGTTCATATCAGGTGGAGTCGGAACGCAGCTTGCATGTGCATTTGCTGAAACATGGGCAGCAGAATCCCGGCGTTCACGTGCGGAACAGGAGTATCAACGTGCTATGCGGAAATTGGCGGATAGCTCGGGCTATGATAGGAATATCAGGGAACGGTTGACAACTGTTGATTACCCAGCAATCGCTGCATGTCTGCGTGCATTTGTGGATGAACTACTTCTCAAATTCCTTGTGTGTTTGGCTGCTGAAGACAAATTCGATTATGAATCTGTCAAGCATATGAATGTTGCTCACTCAAACGAATTGTTGACACTTGCAGATAGAAGTCCAAATAAAGCTCGGACGCTCTTACAGGCGTTTATGGACTGTCCGTTCAACCCGGCTGTATTTGCTGCGATTATACAATATGATCTCATTGATATGGAAACATGCCTATCGTGTGCTAAGCTACTTGGGGAAAATGCGTTGTTTGAAATGGCGTGCAGTATTGCCATTAAGGATGTAAAGGGAGTGAATGCGGAGCAACTGGTTCATCTGTATGCTGTGATGGGGGATGGTTTTGAACGACGTGTGAAAGAATACGTAAGAAAAGCACGGGAGATGGAGGCAAAAAAAGCACAGCGGAAAATAGATGCTGAATTCGAACAAATAATTAGCACCATAAGTTTACCGGAAAAATATAGATTTAGCATTGGAATGATTGTAATCATTGCCATAATGTTCTTCGTTTCATACCTTGGGTTTGCGGGACTATCGGAACCCGATACTTGGACAACCGATGGAGATCCGGGGTTTTATGCGTTGTTAGGTTTAGGCATGGGAATTGGTCTTTCTATATGGCAAGTGTACGGGTATTTGAAAGACAACGCTGAGTATTTTAGGTGTAGACGGATGGGCGAAGAAGTGTATCGGTTGAATGAAATGAGAGAACAATGTACAACCGAGAATATGGAAATGCTAAAAAAGATAGATACGGAACTGAACAAGGCGATAAGAAAAAGAAGGGATGCACAAGTCAGAAAAGCCATTAAGGGAGTAAAACGTGCTAAAGTAGTATTACTCGTTGCATTCATTATTGCAATGATATGTATTCTTATGCTGATTTTTCTCAAACCAGTATCAGTTTTAACGTACCTCGGATTTGTGTAATAAGTGCTTGACAAACAGCATGATTTGCGGTATATTAGAAGTGTGATTTTTAACGAACGTTAGAAATGCGACTATAGAACCGGTGGAGGTATATAGCCTATGTGCAGGAAGTATGGCTATAGCAGGATCAGCACCCCAAAGCAGAACATCCAACGGCAAGAACGAAACATCAAATCTGCCTATCCTGACGCCATCCTCATATCAGAGGCTTACACAGGTACGAAGTTGGACGGGCGTGATAAGTTTGATAAGCTATTGCGCACGGTCAAGGCTGGCGATACGATCATCTTTGACAGTGTTAGCCGCATGAGTCGTGATGCAGCGGAAGGTTTTTCCTTGTATAGCCGTCTGTATGCGCAGGGCGTGGAGCTTGTGTTTTTGAAGGAGCCGCAGATCAATACAGCCACCTATAAGCAAGCTGCAGAGCATCAGGTCAGTGGTATCAGCACGGGGGACAGTATGGCTGATGAATTGGTGGAGGGCATCACAACCGCAGTCAATCGGTACATGCTCCGCCTTGCAGAGCGTCAGATACAGCTTGCTTTTGAACAAGCGCAGAAGGAAGTGCAAGACCTCCACCAGCGTACTAAAGAGGGCATTGAAACCGCCCGTCTGAACGGTAAGCAGATTGGTCAACAGCCTGGGCGCAAGCTCAACGTGAAGAAGGCCAATGAAGCAAAAGCAGTCATCCGCAAGCACAGCAAGGACTTTGGAGGCTCGCTGACAGATGCTGAACTGCTGAAGCAGACGGGCATATGCCGGAATACGTTCTACAAGTACAAGAAGGAAATCAGAGCAGAGTAATCCACAGTGGGACGGTGTACAGCCGCCCCTCTTTTATTCGTCCAACAGAAAGCGAAATTGGCGAATGTCCATAACATAAGCATATACAAGTAAAAAATGCCCCTCTTAGCCTCTCTGCACTTATGAATGTACATTTTATCATCTAAAACTGGAAGGGCTAATTGACATCAAAAACATTGAGCTACAAGATGGGGGTAAAGGTGCTCTGAAATGACACATGTTCAAACAGAAAGAATTGTGGTGGAGGCTGATATGGAATGATGCCGATGAAATTGCGCCTTTTACATGTATACCGGGGATGGTTTTCACTTTGCTTATCTGTTCTGAGCGCTATACCCACTGGTAGTTGGTGAGGATCATAGCGCGTAAGAAAAAAGGTATCCAAACGAACAGATAGATACAAAGAATGATAAAAAAATATCAAGCAAAAAGCTGCTTGACAAATTTGAAAATATGATCTAAAATATACGACAATATGGATGTGCGTAAACATATCCATATTAGATTATAGCACGGATGAATATTCTCTGTCAAGGGGAAAATACCGATTTTTTCTCAAAACCGGGTATTTTCTTTAGAAACCGGGTATTTTTCTGTGTTTGTCTCTCCTTTATTCCCTAATTGATGTCTGTATGACAGAAAGTGAGTGTATTCCCCTGGAAACTCTGAAAGTAACCCTTTTGCCTAAGAACATTCCCCCGAAAAATTATGGCTTTGTTCACACAGCCGAACTCGAAGTAAGGGAGGAAGAAGTTGGCGCAGAAATTCTTGAAGAAGTACATGCCAATAGTTTTGTTGGTGTGACAAACGAACGCAAAACCGGGCAAATGAAAAATCTACACCGCAAGCGATGGAAGTATAACCCCAATGATTATGCACGGCAAATATTTCTTCCTCGTGATGGAGATGCCGTCTATGGGCATTGTCAATCAATGGAAACCTTTGAACAAGGACTGAATACCTGGATAACGTGGATGGATTTGCAACGCAAGGACGTACATGTTGTGCGCCTGGATTTTGCTTTTGACCGTCTGAATCCGAAGGATGAGCGTCGTCTGTGTCGTGTGTATGAGGCCGTCGTTCATGCCTTTGCAGCCAGCCACCGCATACTTAAACGTGATCAGTATCGGGATGAAACGTTGCTGTCCCGTGAATTGAAAAGCAGTAAGGCGATTTATGGTCGTATTTCTATGGAAGCCTATGATCGTACAAAGAAGCACCCACGTAGCCGAGTAAACTGGCGGTTTGAGGTTCGTTATGGGGAAAGTGTGCATAATCGCCCATCTACGCCGCTTTCTCCGCTGGAGATGCTGGAATGTTTGAAAAGGGAATTGTCCGATCTGAAAGACAAGCTCCCGTACCTTGAGAAAGAGATGAATCGTTATTTGCACAATGATTACAAGGCGAAGTTTACGCGGCGGACAGGACAAATCACTCCACAACAGATGTATGAATTTGTCCGTTGCAACAGTAGCCGAATCTTTACTCGACGCCAGCTCACAGGCTTGTTGAAGATGATGAATCCAACCTTAGCCCATGAGAAAGCACAAGAAAAGGCAGATCGACAGATTGAAAGGCATCCGGCAGACTACTGTATCATTAATGAAATAGAGTATAAAAAGATACTGTCTGATTGCATCACAGAAATTGACCATTACGTATCCCACAAAAAAGGGGTATACATTAGCGCTGTGTGTAAAAACATGGAAGCCAGCAAAGCCTTACAATCACTGAATTACGATACACAGCAGGTGGAGGCTGGAAGCTTGCAAAACGATAGTACAGACACCGCTCGCTGCGCTCGCTCCTCCACCACATCAACATGGCTCACTTATAAGGAACAATCAATCGAATCACTCCGCCTCAGCGCTGACATATACCCAGACGATTATGTCCTGCCTCTTACGACCTCAGAACCCTGGCCGCCATTTGGTCAATCCTCACTCGCAATAGGCCGTACCCCTCCACCGGGTGTATCCGCATAATGTACAGATGAAAGCATCCCTTGTTGCTGTTGATGAACTCATAGTGACAAGGGATTGTTCTATATATTTGATGTAATGTTTCTGCAACATTTCCCGAATACGTCACCGAAATCGGAGGAATCATTATTGATTGACCTTTATGAGTATGAGAACGTCCTATATGGACAGTCTGACGATTATCTGAAAGTCATCTCCAATGTGGAGAAAATGATTTTGAATAGCAAAGATCCGTCTGAAAAAGACAAGCTGTTTCGTTTTTTGAATGTTCTTTTGCAGATACATGGAGCAAGAACACCAACCTCAGAACTCTTGCTGAAGCAGCTTGCAAAAGCTGAAAACCGTGATATAATCACAACAGGAAATCTTTTGCATCTTGGTAACTGCACACAGACAGACCATCAAGCCATATTTGATGAATCCATGATGGAGGATGATGATATGGCGAAGAATCGCATTAAGCGTAGAGTGCAAATCAATGGTGTTGAACGCTGGGTAACTGGCAACAATGAGCAGGAGTATGCTAATAACTTGTTGATCGCCATGGGCGTTGGCATCCCGCAAGTACAGCAGCCCACAGCGGAAAAGCATAACTTTCGAGAGTATGCACTGAAGTGGTTTGAGTGTTCCTCAAAGCCAAACGTGGAATCTGTCACAGCGATTGCATACGAACAGCAGCTCAATACGCACATATTGCCGGTGCTTGGTGACATGGCGGTGGAGGATATCACGATACCCGATGTACAGAGTGTATTTACTATGATGGATAAGGGAATCAAGAAGTCAACGGAGACGAAGAAAAAGACGAGAACCGTCTTAAACATGATTCTCCAGCAAGCGGTGGAGGAAGATATCATCCACAAGAACCCACTGAAGGCTAAAAGTGTGCGCGTCAAAGGTGAACCGAGTAAGCCCACGCCAACCTATACCGTGGAGCAAATGAAATATCTCGTTAATCATATTGACGATGTAGAGAAGCCGATGGACAGAATGTATATTGCCATACATGCCCTCCATCCGTTGCGCCCCGAAGAAGTGTGGGGGCTGAAGTGGGAGGATATTGATATCGAAAGTGGAGCAATCCATATCCATAATACTGTCACTCACCCGGACAGGAACCAGCCTGTGTATAAGCAGAAGACAAAGACGGATATGAGCGTTCGTACACTTGCACTTGTCCCATATGTTAAGCAATATCTATCCTTGGGCAAACCTGGTGATTTTGTCTTTGGCGGTGAAAAGCCCTTGAGTTATCAACAGGTGAGGAAGATGTGTCAACGGATTAAGAAACAGACGGCATTTGATGAATCCATCACACCGAGTAGATTTAGAACAACGGTGCTAACTGATATCTACGATCAGACAAAGGATGTGACGCTGACATCTTCATCTGCGGGACACACTACACCAGCAATGACGTTCAAATACTACGTCAAGGGACGAGGGACGCAGGAAATGACGGCGCAAGCTGTTACGTCTGTGTATGGCTTGCAGCCTGCGATGTGACACATTATGTGACACGCCGTGAAACCCGCAACCCGTTGAAATTGCTGGGTTACAAGCCTGTTTTGCTGCCCGGATTGTGACACTTTTTGTGACACAATCGGCATAAATGGCAATGAGTTCCCTATAAATGCAGGATAAACGGGCTCTATCCTGCACTATTTCTCGTATAACAACAAAAAAGACTTGCATTTCTGCAAGTCTTCTGGAGCTGATACCCGGATTCGAACCGGGGACCTCATCCTTACCAAGGATGCGCTCTACCTACTGAGCTATATCAGCGCGCCTCATCGGGCAACAAATATATAATATCACAACTCCAGAGAATTTGCAAGAGGTATTTTCGACTTTTTCAAACTTTTTTGCAGCAGCCTGCAGCCGTTGACGGATGGCCGTGAAAAGGCTATAATAAGGACGTTTATGACCATCATGCCATACCAGAAAGGATATGATCCCATGATCCGCCTGAACTGTGATTATCTGGAGGGCTGCCATCCGTCCATCCTCCATCGCCTGAGCGAAACCAACCTTGAGCAGACCCCCGGCTATGGCACTGACCATTATTGCACCGAGGCAGCGGACGCCCTGCGCAAGGCCTTCTCCTGCCCCGAAAGCGCCGTACACTTCCTGGTGGGCGGCACGCAGGCCAACATGACCGTAATCTCCGCGGCGCTGCGCCCCTACGAGGGCGTGCTGTGTGCCGATACGGGGCACATCAACGTGCATGAGACTGGCGCGATTGAATCCACCGGGCACAAGTGCCTGGCGCTTCCAGGCAAGGATGGGTGCATCACCGCCAACCAGGTGGCTGTGGCCACAGCGCTCCAGGCCGATGACGAGCACATGGTCAAGCCTGGCATGGTGTACATTTCGATGTCCACCGAGGTGGGCACGGTGTACAGCCTCAGCCAGCTGAAGGAGCTGTATGACACCTGCAAGCAGCATGGACTGTATCTGTTCATTGACGGCGCGCGTGTTGGCTACGCTCTGGCGGCTCCCACGGGCGATGTGACGGCGGCGGACATCGCGAAGTACTGCGATGTGTTCACCGTGGGCGGCACGAAGATGGGCGCGCTCTTTGGCGAGGCTGTTATTATCAACAATCCCGAATTGAACGTGCGCTTCCGCTACATGATCAAGCAGAAGGGCGGCATGCTGGCCAAGGGGCGTCTGCTGGGTTTGCAGTTCTCCGCACTGATGGAGGACGGCCTCTACTTCCAACTGGGCAGGAAGGCCGTCGATCAGGCCATGCGCATCCGCAGGGCGCTGATGGACAAGGGCATCCCCTTCCTGGTGGATTCCCCTACGAATCAGCTCTTCCCCATTTTCACAGATCATCAGCAGGAACGCCTTGAAGCCGACTTCAAGCTGGAGTTCAACGGGCGCGTGGATGAAACCCATGTGGCGCTGCGCGTGTGCACGTCCTGGTGCACGCCGGAGGAGTATGTGGAAAAGTTCATCGAGGCCATCAAGAAGCTGTAACAGAAAACCCGCCGCTGTTCCGTGTGGAATGGCGGCGGATTTGCATGCCAAGAGGCTCCCCCCCTTTGGGGCTGTTTACTTCACGATTCTTTTCATCCTTGGCAGCAGCGCCACACACACCGCTCCCAGCACCACGCCGGCCACGCCCTGAATGATGTTGGGGCCGACCGCACCCAGCGCCGCAGCGTAACCGTACATCACCCACTCAAGGGCAAAGTAGCCTGCCACCATCACGGCCTCGGCCAGTACGAATGCGACGATCGCCCGCAGCCAGGAGCCTTCCTTGTACAGCTTCCACGCCACCAGCGCGACCAGCGCCTTGATGACCATCGTGGGGATCACATACACCATGTAGCCGCCCAGCAGGTCGCTCAGTCCCGAACCGATGGCAGCCGCCGGAATGCCCAGCGGGCCCAGCAACAGCGTCGCCAGGAAAATCGCGCCATCACCCAGGTGCACATAGCCGCCCGTCACGGGCACCGGTACCTTGGGCACGTAGGTCATCACAAACACCAGCGCAGCCATCACGCCTGCCAGCGTCAACCGCTTCACAGACAGATTCCTCATGGGAAATCGCCTTCCTTCATATCATCAAGAATGGACGCTGCATCCGTTTCTGGATACAGCGTCCATATTATATACCTGTTTGGCAGGTTTGTCAACAGCTCAGCTTCGCAAGTCCGTCATCCATGCGTCGGAGGCACTCGTCCTTGCCCAGGAGCCAGGCGATCTCGATGGCGCCGCCGGGGGTGCTCATCTGGCCGGAAATGGCGATGCGCAGGGGCCACAGGGCGGTGGCGTTCTTCATGCCGGACTCTGCGATCTTCGCCATCAGCACGTCGTGGATGGTGGTCTCCGTCCAGTCCTCGATGCCCTCGATCACGGGACGCAGCATCTCCAGCGCGGCCTTGGCAACCTCGGGGTTGGTCTTGGCCTTCTTGTTCGTGAACATCTCCACATCGTAGGCGGGCAGCTCGCCCAGGAAGCGCACCATGTCCGGCACGCGGTTGAACACCTCGGTGCGGGTCTGCATCAGCTCCGCCAGGCGCTTGTAGTCAATGCCCTTGCCAGCCAGCGCCTGGTCGAACCAGGGGGTGGCCAGCTCCAGGTACTTCTCCGGGGACAGCTTGCGGATGTACTCCGCGTTGAACCAGGTCAGCTTGTCCACATCGAAGATGCCGGGGGACTTCGACAGACGATCCACAGAGAAGGCCTCCACCAGCTCGTCCATGGTGAAGAACTCGCGGTCGTTGCCGGGATTCCAGCCCACCAGGGCCAGGTAGTTGATCAGCGCCTCGGTCAGGTAGCCCTTCTCCACATAGTCGGAGTAGTAGGCGTCGCCGTCGCGCTTGGAGAGCTTATGGGTGGCATCGCGCATGACGGGCGCCATGTGGATGTACTGAGGGATCTCCCAGCCGAAGGCATCGTAGAGCAGGTTGTACTTGGGCGTGGAGGAGATGTACTCCAGGCCGCGCATGACGTGGGTGATGCCCATCAGGTGGTCGTCGATGACGTTGGCGAAGTTGTAGGTGGGCATGCCATCCTGCTTGATGAGGATCATGTCATCCAGGGTGTCATTGGGGAAGGTCATGTGGCCGAAGACCAGGTCATCGTAGCTGGTCTCGCCGGTGGTGGGGGCGTTCTGGCGGATGACGTAGGGCGTGCCTGCGTCCAGCTTCGCCTGAACCTCCTCCTTGGAGAGCTTCAGGCAGTGCTTGTCGTACTTGAACACCTCGCCCCGGGCCTCGGCGGCAGCGCGGCGCTCGTCCAGCTCGCACTTGGTGCAGAAGCAGTAGTAGGCATGGCCGCTCTCCACCAGCTGCTTGGCATAGGGCAGATAGGTGGCCTTGCGCTCGGACTGGATGTAGGGGCCGTAGTCGCCGCCGACATCGGGGCCCTCGTCCCAATCCATCCCACAGCCGCGCAGGGTGTCGTAGATGACCTCGGTTGCGCCCTCAACGAAGCGCTCCTGGTCGGTATCCTCAATGCGCAGGATGAACTTGCCGTTATTCTTTTTCGCAAACAGGTAGCCATACAGCGCCGTGCGCAGGCCGCCCAGGTGCATGAAGCCCGTGGGGGACGGCGCAAAGCGGGTGCGGACTTGGTTAGACATAGGTGTATTCCTCTTTTCTTTGGTCAAGCCGTGCGTGGACGGCGGAATCTATTTTCGTGCAGACCGCTTGAAATTCCCGGTCAATATCGCGGTTGGTGAAGCGCAGCACGGCCACGCCGAAGGTCTCGATGGCGGTGGTACGGGCTTCGTCGTATGTGTGTCCTTCGGGGGTGAAGTGCTGGGAGCCGTCGAGTTCGATAGCAAGTTTCGCTTCGTGACAATAGAAATCAACAATGAATTGACCTATTGTTTTCTGGCGTTGAAAGCGAATCGGGTAGCTTCGCAGGAATTTGTACCACAGCTCGTTTTCCTGCGGGGTCGCATTTTTTCGCAGCTCCTTGGCACGAGGAATGAGGTTTTTGTTGTACTCCAGAGACATGTTCTTTTCTCCCCAGCTAGACTTTACAGCTGCAACCGCGTTCTCCCTCAGTCTTCGCTCGCGGATGTTCCATCCGCTCACGAATCCAGCTCCCTCCCAGAGGGAGCTCTTTCCGCTCCTTTGCAGCAGGACAAAACAAGCATCACGGAAGAAGCCGAACACCGGCCAGCCTTGAGCTCCCTCCGGGAGGGAGCTGTCGCCCGCAGGCGACTGAGGGAGAAAGCGGGGGGAACTGTTCCATTCAGCCTCAAAGGAATCGAAACCCTTTACAGCTTCAGCCCATTCAGCTCCACCGTACGGTTGAACACCGGCAGCTCAGCGGTAGAATCCGGGTCCTTGCAGAAATAGCCCACGCGCACAAACTGGAAGCTGGTGCCGTTTTCGCACTCGCGGATGGCGGGCTCGGCATAGCCGCGCAGGATGGTCAGGGTGTTGGGGCTGATCTTCTTGAGGAAGTCATAGTCCTTGCGGGTCAGGGCATCCGTCTCTTCAGAGGCCTCTTCCTCCACGTCGGCGGCGACCTCTTCGGCAGCCTCTTCCTCGGCTTCCGCGTCCTCGGCAGGAAGCAGGGGCTCGTACAGGCGGGCCTCGAAGGGCACCGCGTCCTCGGCGTTGACCCAGTGGAGCACCTTGCCCTTGATCTTGCGGCCGGAGCCCTCACACCCGGCGAAGGAGTCAAAGTCCACCGTGCACTGGATTTCGATCACATTGCCGTCCTCGTCCTTGGTGCAGCCCTCGCACTTGACAATGCACGCGCCCTTCAGGCGAACCTCGAAGCCGGGGTACATGCGCTGGAACTTGTTCGCGGGCACCTCCATGAAGTCCTCCGCGTCGATGTAGATCTCGCGGGACAGGGTGACGGTGTGGGTGCCCATCTCGGGCTTCTTGGGGTGGTTTTCGACCACCAGCTCCCGCTTTTCGCCCTCGGGCCAGTTGGTCAGCACGACCTTGATGGGCCGCAGCACAGCGCTCACACGGGCGGCGTTGGCATCCAGATCCTGGCGGACGCAGGCTTCCAGCACGGCGGTATCCACGGTGGAATCCGCCTTGGAAAGGCCGATGCGGCTGATGAAGTCGCGGATGGCGTTGGCGGTGTAGCCGCGGCGGCGCAGGGCGCTCAGGGTGGGCATGCGGGGATCATCCCAGCCACGGACGTAGCCGCCCTCCACCAGGGCGCGCAGCTTACGCTTGGACATCACCGTGCGGGTCATGTTCAGACGGGCGAACTCGATCTGACGGGGACGGGCGGGCAGCATGTGAGCGGACTTCTCCACCACCCAGTCGTACAGGGGGCGGTGAATCTCATACTCCAGGGAACAGAGGCTGTGGCTGATACCCTCCAGCGCGTCGCCGATGGGATGCGCAAAGTCGTACATGGGGTAGATGCACCACTTGTTGCCAGTGCGCCAATGCTCCTTGTACAGGATGCGGTACATGGCGGGGTCGCGCATGACGATGTTGGGGGACGCCATGTCGATCTTGGCACGCAGGGTGTAGCTGCCCTCGGGGAACTCTCCGTTCTTCATGCGGCGGAACAGCTCAAGGGATTCCTCCACCGGACGGTCACGCCAGGGGGAGTTCTTGCCGGGCTTGGTGAGCGTGCCGCGGTATTCGCGCATCTCATCCTTATTCAGCTGATCGACATAGGCCAGGCCGCGCTTGATCCAGTCCTCGGCGATCTCGTAGCACTTGTCGTAGTAGTCGGAGGCATAGTACAGTCCGCCGGTCCAGTTGAAGCCCAGCCAGTTGATATCCCGCTTGATGGCCTCGACGTACTCGGTGTCCTCCTTGGCAGGGTTGGTATCGTCAAAGCGCAGGTTGGACAGGCCGCCGTACTTTTCCGCCGTCAGGAAGTCCATGATGAGGGCCTTGCAATGGCCGATATGCATATAGCCATTGGGTTCGGGAGGAAAGCGCGTGTGTACTTGCGTATAGCGGCCGTCCTTCAGATCCTGTTCAATGGCATCCCAGATAAAATTGCTGCGCGTGGTCATCTCTTCCATTGGAAAACCTTCCTCCTTCTCCATATTCGGGCGATGCCCGACCTCATTTTCGTGCACCGATGGGTCACGAAACAGACGCACCCGTGGTGCATTGTTACATTATACTTGTATTTGAAAAAGATTGCAAGGGGAGGCCGGAAAAATCCACAAAATCCGCATTTTTCGCTTGACAAATGCAGAACTTGCGCGTATAATACAATCTGTTCCGTGCGGGAATGGCGGAATTGGCAGACGCGCATGATTCAGGTTCATGTGCTCGTACGAGCTTGCAGGTTCAAGTCCTGTTTCCCGCACCAAAATCCGAACGTTGAAAACGCTCGGATTTTTTATTGTTCGGAATATAGACCGAACGATATAGCTCATAATAGTAACTTAATGTTCGGAAAACTGCACTCCAAAACGCAACATAAGACGCAGGGAGACACGAAGGAGACACGCGGGAGACACGAAATACCTTGGTTTGCAGGGTGTTCGGGTGTATAAGGAGACACATATTTATACAACTGCCGGGATCTCGCTGCCCGACTGCAGGCCAGAGAACATAGAATCCATATGTG
>JAFUOR010000140.1 GCA_017481825.1 Clostridia bacterium | reverse complement strand
CCGCCTTCACTTCGCCCTCCCTTCCCCTTGCTCTTTCGTTCTTTTTCTTGGTCTCACATCATTGACTAATGAACAAATCTTTGCGCCGGGGAGATGCTGCGAGGGAAGGCGGCATGTGCCAATGAGCTGGCGGGCGCTCCCTGACAATTCAGACGCCTCAAACGACAAGTGGAACATAATCTGTTGCTAAACGGGCAAAAACAGGTTAAGGTATAAGTAAATCAAACCAAAGGGGTGACTTGAATGTTTGTGCCCATCCTTCTGTTCGTGCTGGGGCTGGTGCTGCTGATCAAGGGCGGTGACTGGTTTGTGGATGGTGCGACCGGCATTGCGCACCGGTTCCATATTCCGGAGCTGCTCATCGGCGCGACGGTGGTGTCTGTCGGTACCACACTGCCGGAGGTCATGGTGTCCGCGACCTCTGCCGTCAGCGGGCACGGCGAGATTGCCTATGGCAACGCCATCGGATCGATCATCTGCAATACGGCGCTGATCGCGGCGATCATCATGGCCATCAGGCCCGCCAAAGTGGATAAGAAGGCCTTCCTGCTGCCGGTGCTGTTCTTCTTTGGCGCAGCGGCGTTCTATGTCGGCGTGGCGGTTACCACGGGTTATTTCAGCCGCTGGGTGGGAGTGATCCTGTTGGCGGTCTTTGCGGCCTACATGGCACTGCTGGTGCGCGAGGCACTCAAGGCCCCCAACCAGCGCGCGGAGGTGGACGAGCCTCATGAGCAGCGCGAATTCGGCAAGGACGTGCTGTTGCTGGTGATGGGTGCGGTACTGATTGCTATTGGCGCGCGGTTGCTGGTGGATAACGGTACATTGATCGCACAGGCTCTGGGTGTGCCGGAATCGGTCATTGCGCTGACTTTCGTGGCGCTGGGAACGTCCCTGCCTGAGCTGGTCACGGCCATCACCTCGTTGGTGAAGGGTCATGGCGCGCTGTCTTTGGGCAATATCATCGGCGCTAACCTGTTCAATCTCGTGCTGGTCAGCGGCGTGTCGGTGGTGCTTTCACCCTTTGCGATCCCCGCAGGCAAGATGGTTGGCGGCGTGAATGCCTCGCTGGCGGTGGATATCCCGGTGATGTTCCTTGTCATGGGACTGATGACCATCCCTGCGTTGGTCAAGGGCAGGCTGAGCCGCTGGCAGGGCGTTGCGCTGCTGGGAATTTACGCGGCGTTCTGCGTATTCCAGTTTGTTGGATGATGGTGGGAAAGAAACTATATTTTTCTGTTGACAATAATATTCCTATATGGTAATATTCTACGTGGAGGGATACCTTGGAAACGAAGGGCGGATTTCTGATCTCCCGCATCAAGCAGGTGGGAGGCAGGCGGTTTGACCGCATGCTGGCGCAGGCGGATATCGATGCGTTCAACGGCGCGCAGGGGCGCATCCTCTATGTCCTGTGGCAGGGTGACGGCATCTCCATATCGCAGCTGTCTTCACAGACGAGCCTGGCCAACACGACGCTCACATCCATGCTGGATCGCATGGAGGCAAGCGGGCTCATCAGGCGGGAACCATCGCCACGAGACCGACGGCAGCAGCTCATCCGTCTGACAGACCGGGCGCTGGCCCTCCGGAAGGATTACGACCGCATCTCGCAGCAGATGAACGAATTGTACTACCTTGGCTTCACCCAGGAGGAGGTTCGACAGTTCGAAGGCTATCTGCAGCGGGTGCTGGACAATTTGGAGGGGAGTTAACATGAGCAAGGTTTCTGTTCCTGTGACCAATGATCTGTGTCCGCAGACGCTGTTTGTCTATGGCACCTATAAGGCGAACGGCAAGCCGAATTTCGGCCTGTTCTGCTGGTTCAGCTACTGCTGGTACGACCAGCTGGGTGTGATGTGCGCCATCGGCGGACGCAAGACTACGCAGGAGCGCATTCTGGAAAACCGCGTGTTCTCCGCCAATCTGGTGGTGGAGGGCAATCTGCCCCTGGCGGATTACTTTGGCACAGCGGACGGACATGATGCGGATAAGATGGATATCAATGTTGTCTGGGAAAAGGGAGCCGTGCTGGATGTGCCGGTGCTCACCAGCAGCCCGCTGACCTTCGAGCTGGAGGTGGACAAGGTGATCCCCACCAACGAGGAGGAAGGGGACACGGTGTTCCTGTGCCGGATCCGCAATGTGCTCAAGGATGCGGAGCTGGTGGACAGCGGTCTGACGACGGAAGCACTGATGAAGAAGATTGGCGTTGTGCGCACGGCAGGTGACATGGATTACTGGGCGTGGGATGGTCGTCATCTGGGCAAGTGGCATGAACCGGCCCAACAGATCAAGCCCGGGGTCGAGATCGGCGCTGCGGCGCAGATGTAATGGCATATGATAAGGGGACGCGTCTGTAAAGCGCGTCCCCTTTATTCTATGGAAGCGGAGCCCGGCTGACAGCTGCAGTCAGCTGCTGGCGCGCATCATATCGCCGTGCAGGCGCTGGAGGATGCGCTTTTCCAGGCGTGATATGTAGCTCTGGGAGATGCCAAGCTCGTCGGCGACTTCCTTCTGGGTCATTTCGCTGCGTCCGCCCAGGCCGTAGCGCAGGCGCATGATGGTCTGCTCCCGGGCGGAGAGGCGATCAAGAGCCTCAAAAAGCAGCTGCTTCTCCGCACTTTCCTCAATGCCGCGGGATACGGTGTCCGGCTCGGTGCCAAGAACGTCGGAGAGCAGCAGCTCGTTGCCGTCCCAGTCCGTTTTGAGGGGCTCATCCAGGGAGATTTCGAGTTTGGTGCGGCTGTGGCGGCGCAGGAACATCAGCACCTCGTTTTCGATGCAGCGGCTGGCGTAGGTGGCCAGTTTGATTTTTTTCGACGGGTCAAAGGTGTTGACGGCCTTGATCAGCCCGATGGTGCCGATGGAGATGAGATCCTCCAGCATCACGCCGGTGTTTTCAAATTTGCGGGCGATGAACACTACCAGACGCAGATTGCGCTCAATGAGCGTCTGGCGGATGCGTCCGTCATCGGCAGGAAGGCGATCCAGCAGGGCGCGCTCCTCCTCGGCGGTCAGCGGCGCAGGCAGGGGCTCCGGGCCGCCGATGTAATACAGCTCCCTGGGCGACAGCGCGGTGATGAAGTCGGTCAACTGCTGGCGGGCCATGGCGTAGAGCTTGAAGGTCAGGGTCATGACAGATACCTCCGTTTCGGTTAATCGGGTCAGGCGTGTCCTTCCTGTGAGATCATGTTCAAAAGCGGCGTTTCCTCGCGGATCAGGCTGGCGGGCACCAGGGCCTGGAAGCCGTCGTAGCCATCCGGAGAGAGACCGATGAGGGCCTCGCAGGTGCGCCAGACGCCGTCGATGAGGATGCGCAGGCTGCCCGGGCGCAGGATGGCCATGAGGGTCGTGCCGGAAATGGTGCGGACGCTCATCAGACGCATGCCGGGGAGGAGCGTGCCGTCCTCGGGGAGGGCTGCCAGCTTCGATGCGGCTCGCCGGGAGATGACGATCACCGGCAGTCCGGTCACGACGTCCCGCAGGAGATTGCCGGAATCGATGAGGGCTGTGAGGGTCAGCCGGCTGCTGCCAAGACGGATGTCAACGGTAGCGCAGCGCGGGATTTCCCCCGTGCGGCGCAGGCAATGGGGCATGGCGGTCAGTACGAGGGAGGCAAGGCTGGTCAGCACCAATCCGTTGGGGATGAGGGGCGCAAGCAGGCGCGTCACGCCGCTGAGCAGGAGCGACAGCAGCGTGCCCAGAGCGGCCATACGCCATCGCAGCCGCCGGGGAACGCCCGGCCAGGCCAGGATGGGCGCGATATAAGCAGCGGGCAGGACAAGCGCAGGCCGGAGCCAATCGGGCAGCAGCTGTGCGCTCAGGCAGCATAGTGCCAGCAGGATGCTGGTGAGGGTCAGCCGGGCCGGTGAGCGCCTCGTCAATCCCGCCGCTTCGCCAATGGAGAGCAGCAGGCAGGCCGCGATGCAGGTTTGTTCTATGAGGTAGAGCCAGCTGCTGATGCGCATGGGGATGTCCCTCCTTGTGGGTGTGAGGGTAGTATAGCAGGCGGCGGAGTGGCGGAAGCGTCGATTGGCGGCGCGGACATTGACGAAAATGGGGGAATGTGGAATGGACCTTTGGGGCGGCTGGGGGGTGGAGCTGTGGGCTGCGTCTGAGGGCGAGGGGCCTCTGTGAACTTGTTCACGGGTCCGAACCAAAGCATGACAAACAAGGCGCATGCAGCTTTCGTCCCTCCAACCAACATGCGTGCACAGCCTCAACCGAAGGTCCACAACCGCATCGCGAAAAGGGTGTTGAGAGACATCGCGCCGGAACGCCTCTCCAGTGGGGAGTTCGCCGAAGGTGAAAGTGACAAGCGACGATGGAGCAAAAGCCTTCGCGGGGTGCGGGGCAGCGCCTCTGCTGTTCATTAGTCAATGATGTGAGACCAAGAAAAAGAACGAAAGAGCAAGGGGAAGGG
>JAFUOR010000139.1 GCA_017481825.1 Clostridia bacterium | reverse complement strand
TCTTGTTTTTCTTGCTCTCTTGTGTTACCATTGCCTTGACGATTGAGTCCTTTCATTAGTTTGGGTGTGGTAGCTTTATTCTAATGATCTCAATCGTCTTTTTCTATACCTTCAGTCTCACTTCTATTGTAACGCTACACGCAGCATCTCCCCGGCGCAAAGATTTTCCTTGCAAACGCATCCAATGTGTGCTATAATGTTTTTTGCTTGCCGGTGTGGTGAAATGGCAGACGCGACGGACTCAAAATCCGTTGAGGTAACACTCGTGTGGGTTCGAGTCCCACCACCGGCACTATGACAGGACACCGTTTTGATACGATGGGTATCACGATCGGTGTCCTGTTTCTTTTTTTGCAGCAGTCCTTATTTTCGAGTTTTTTCTATACCATTAGCGGTCACAGCTTGCCACTCCATTTCTTGTAATAGAACACGCCGGAAATCAGCCCTGGTATTGCAATCCACAGAAGAACTGCGCCGAGCCACCAACACTTAGCATAGATCTCGAGCGGCATATCTGTGGGGACATTCATAAAAACCAGAATTGCAAGCGGAATAGATACATATCCTAACACACGGTGAGCCACAATCCATGTTTCTTCATCCCGGACTGTCCAAGGAAGGCGCAGACCGGTATATCGGTTGAACGGTATTTTGGGGGAAACATTTCCGAGAAACAGCATCGGGATAGCCGAAAGGAGCGCCATAAGAAACTTCGAGCCCGTATTGATCTGATTTTCGGAAAAACTGCCAACAAGTCCTGCAAGCAGCTCTTTTTTCTCAAGCCGCGTTACCATCACCGCAAGCAGAATAACAGCGGCGATGAACACAATGTTGAATATCGTAACTGACTTCAAGGTCTTTACCTTTGGATTGTCCTGTGAAACATTCGATAGCTTTGCGAGGTTGGGATAAAGAATTGCAAGCGAGGCAAAGATGCAAATCAGGGTAAGGACTGTTGAAACCACTGTATCGCGGGCAATAACCGCAATGACAAGAGCCGCAAAGGAAAATAAGCCTAATAGGTACTTAGCATTTTTCAGGCTCATAACCAGTTACCCCTTTCGCTTCACCTGTTTCAAACAGCTCCGTCATGTAGACAAATATCTCCTGCACGGTAGAGAGATTCAGTGAGTATATGAGCTGTGTCCCTTTTCTCTCAACGGTTATCATTTCCGCCTTTTTCAGCACATCCAAATGTCGGGAGACAGATGGCTGCGCAATCTGAAAATGCTCTGCAATCTCCCCGGCATTCATGTTTTTCCACTTCAGGAGTTTAATAATTTCCCTGCGATACGGATTCGACAGCGCCTGGAAAAAGGATTCATTCACAGCAGCCTACCTCCTTATTTAGCAAACTCGCTATATAGCATTATAGCAAAATATCCTGCTGTTGTCAAGAGGCGCTGCTGTATTGCTGGAAGCAGTTTGTCAAAATATGCGCTTGACAGACGCAAAATTCCCCCTTATACTGATATCGAATCCACGAAAGGGTAAGCGTGAATGCGATGATTATCAGATAATCTCAGCCACATGGCGAATACCTGCACCTGCAGGTCTGCTTTGTTTGCATGGAGATTATCTGTTCATCTTACTCCATCGGGCACACCCCGTGGGCTTTGTTTGAGTTGATGATCTCCTCCCAGACTGTCTGAGGAGGGATTTTTTTGCGCGCAAATGTATACATTCGTGTAGAGAACGTTACCGTTGCCTTTGGTGAACGGACGCTGTTTCATATCGATTCGCTGAGCATCCATGAGGGCGAGCGCCTAGGCCTGGTGGGTATGAATGGTTCGGGCAAAACCACGCTGCTGCGTCTTCTGGGCGGCGAGCTGACGCCGGACGAGGGCCGCATTCGCTGCTTGTGCCAGCCCTTTTACTTCCGCCAGATGCCCGAAGCTGTGTCTCACGAGGGATGCAGCGATCCCATGACGCTCAGCCTGTTCGGCGTTCAGCATGTCGCCGGCCAACGAGTCGTCAGCGGCGGGGAGAACACGCGGCTCCGGCTGGCAGAGGTATTCAGCGCAGACCGAGCCTTTGTCCTGCTGGATGAGCCCTCCAGCAATCTGGATGCCGCCGGGCTGGCTTACCTCAGCCGCCGCCTTGATATGCTGGAGACCTTCGTGCTGGTAAGTCACGACCGCGATCTGCTGAACCGCCATTGTACCCGCATCCTTGAAATCGAAAACGGCTGCGTCACCGTCTATGACGGTCATTACGACGCCTATGTGCAGCAGAAGCAGCAGGCACGGCAGCGCGCCATGACGGAGTATGAACAATACACCGATGAAATGTCACGCCTGCGTCAGGTATACGCGGAGAAAAGGGCAAAGGCCCGCCAGCTGGACAGGAAGCCCAGGGGTATCTCCAACAGCGAGGCAAAGGTGCGGGAGTTCACCTCCTCCCACCGCAGTCCTGCCAGCAAGGCGCAGATGCTGGAGCGCAGTGCAAGGAATATCCAGCGGCGGATGGAACACATGGAGGTCAGGGAAAAGCCAAGGGAGACACCGAAAATTCGCCCTGATTTCACCCTGACCGATCCGCCGCGCAATCCCATCATTCTTGAAGCGGAACACCTGAACTACGCCTACCCTAACGGCAGAGCGATCTTCCGTGACGCCACCTTCCGTCTGCAGCGCGGCAGCCGCACCGCGCTGCTTGGCGAAAATGGCGCAGGCAAGACGACGCTGCTTCGGCTGATCGAGGAAGGCCAACTGATCCGCCGCGTCCCCAAAGCTCGACTCGGCTGCTTCCATCAGGATATGTCAGACCTGGACGAAGAAATAACCGTTCTGGAAAGCATCATGGAGGTCAGCATCCAAAAGGAAAGCGTGGCGCGTACCATCCTCAACCGCCTTCTGTTTCCTGCGCAGGATATCCACAAACCCGTGCACGTTCTGTCCGGCGGCGAAAGAATCCGCCTGTGCTTTGCGCGGTTGTTTGTCGGGCCTGCCAATGTACTGATCCTTGACGAGCCTACCAATTACCTTGACATTCCTTCCGTCGAAGCTCTGCAGGCGCTTTTCGCGGAATACGAGGGTACCCTGCTCTTCGTCTCTCATGACGCCGCCTTTACCCGCGCCGTAGCAACACACCGGCTGCAAATCAGAGATGGTCAGATTATTCCGCTGGACTGACCGTTTTCATGCGATTCTAACGCAGCTCTCATGATCCGGAGGCAGAACTCTGCTATCATATAGACAGGAGTCATGAAGGGAGGCCGTTCCATGGGCGTTGTGTTTTTCCTGATCGTTCTCGTCGGCACCCCGGTATGCGTCGGGGTCTGGTTCGGCGTTGCGCGCCTGGCCTGCCGGCTTTTGCAGGAGGGCTCCACGGCACAGCGAATCGCACATGTTGTTTCCATCATCCTCGGCGTGCTGCTGGCCGTGCTGATCGTGGGTGTGGTGGGGTTCTTTGGGTATATTGGGGTGATGAATTTGATCCACTGACGGCAGACTCTTCCTATGCCCGTTGATACGCAACGTAAGCACCAGCCATCCTGTACTGTGAATGTATACCAAATATTTTCTGCGTTCACACCGCGGTATGTAGTCGCAATATGAATGCCCCGTTCCATTTCGCATTGGCCTTTACAGGCAACAAAACGAACATAGCATTCGCAGATGCCCAAAGGGAGCTGCTGCACTTCATCGTACAGCAGCTCCCTCTGTCATCCCTGTCCTGCGATGGCGTCCTCCATCGCCTGCAGCTGTGCAATACGCTCGTTCCAGCGGCTCAGCACCTTCACGCCTTCCTCCAGCATGCCGTACTCATTGAGTCGGGGCTCGGCCAGCACCAGCACGTTTGGATTCACGCGGGAGGGCATAAGGCGCTTGTCCGTCTCGGCCATGGCGCGGATGAACAGCAGCTGATCGGGCATGTGCTTCTCGCTGAGCTTCATCACCAGGAAACCGCCCTGCTTGTAGGTCACCTGGGCGATGCCAAGGCGGTTGGCCTGAGCACGCAGCTGAGCAATGTCCAGAAGCGTCTCCACCACCGGCGGTACATCGCCAAAACGGTCGAGGAGCTCGTCGATGATATCGCTGCGATCTGCATCGGTGACCAGGTTCGCGATGCGCTTGTACATTTCCATGCGCTGGCGGTCGCTGCGGACATAATCCTCGGGGAGATAGGCGTCCACTTTTACGTCCACGCGGGTCTCGAGGTGGTCGGGCTTGGGCGGCAGGCCCTTCTGCTCAGCCTTAGCCTCCATGAGCGTTTCCTCCATGAGCTTGCAGTACATGTCATAGCCCACCGTCGCCAGATGCCCATGCTGCTCGGGTCCCAGAATGTTGCCTGCACCGCGGATTTCCAGATCGCGCATGGCGATGCGGAAGCCTGCGCCGAACTCCGTGAATTCGCGGATGGCAGCCAGGCGCTGCTCCGCGGTTTCGGAGAGCATCTTATCCTGACGGACGGTGAAATACGCATAAGCCTGACGGTTGCTTCGTCCCACGCGGCCCCGCAGCTGGTAGAGCTGCGAAAGGCCAAAGCGATCTGCATCAAAGACGATCAGCGTGTTTGCCGTGGGAACATCCAGGCCGCTCTCAATGATAGTGGTGCACAAAAGCACATCGTAGCTGCCGCCGTAGAAATCCATCATCACATCCTCCAGGCCGTGCTCCTTCATCTGGCCGTGAGCCACGCCGATGCGGGCTTCCGGCACCAGCGCGCGAAGCCTGGCGTAGAATTCGTCAATCGTCCGCACGGAGTTATACAGGAAGTACACCTGTCCGCCCCGGCTGATTTCGCGCAGTATCGCATCACGGATCATGCCGTCAGCGTAGTCCACCACGCGGGTCTGCACAGGGAGACGCTCCTCCGGAGGCGTCTCCAGCACGGACATGTCGCGGATGCCCACCATGGACATGTGAAGCGTGCGCGGAATGGGCGTGGCGGAGAGTGTCAGCACGTCCACCTGCTTTTTCAGGTGCTTGATGGTCTCCTTGTGCTGTACGCCAAAGCGCTGCTCCTCGTCAACGATGAGCAGGCCGAGGTTGCGGAAGTTCACGTCCTTGGCCAGCAGCCGGTGCGTGCCCACAAGGATATCAATATCGCCCTCGGCCAGACGGTTCAGGATGAGCTTCGTCTCCTTGGCCGTCTTGAAGCGGCTGAGCACCTCCACCTTCACCGGGAAAGCCTTGAAGCGCTTCATCACCGTGTTGTAATGCTGCTGGGCCAGGATGGTGGTGGGCGCGAGAATGGCCACCTGCTTGTTGTCCATCAGGGCCTTGAAGGCCGCGCGCAGACTGACCTCGGTCTTGCCGTAGCCCACGTCGCCGCACAGGAGGCGATCCATGTTGCGGGGAGACTCCATGTCGGCGGTAATCTCCTTCACGCTCTGCTCCTGATCGGGAGTCAGCTCATAGGGAAACTGATCCTCAAACTGCCGCTGCCACGGGGTATCGGGCGAGAAGGCAAAGCCCGTCTCCTTCGTGCGCTCGGCATAGAGGCGCACCAGATCGAAAGCCATCTTTTTCAGGCCTTCCTTCACCTTGGCCTTCTGCTTGTTCCACTCCCCCGACCCCAGAGAATTCAGCTTGGGCGGATTGGCCGGATTGCCAATGTAGCGCTGCACCCGCGCCAGCTGCTCGATGGGCACGTTGAGCTTGTCCTTGCCGTTATACTGAATCTGCAAATAGTCACGACGAACGGCGTTGGCGCCCATGCCGCCGGTCTTAATCTGGGTCGTGCCGAGGTAGATGCCCACGCCGTATTCCTCGTGCACCACGAAATCGCCGGGCTTCAAATCCGTGAAGGCCGCGATCTTCTCGCCCTTGTGGTTATGCTTGCGGGCCTTGCGGTAGCCCGCGCCATACACATCCGTATCGCTGACGACCACCAGGCCGCCCTCGGGCCAGATAAAGCCATGGCTGAGGGTACCGGGCAGGATCTGCACCCGGTCTGCGGGCAGCGTTTCGACCTCCTCGGCGAAATCCGAACGGCAGTCAAGATCAGCAAGGCCCTTGCACAGGCGCTGGCCTCTTGCCACGCCGCCACAGAGCACCGCCACACGCAAGCCCTCGTTCAGCCACCCATCGCAGTCATCCGCCAGAGGCCGCACCTGGGAGGAGTACCCCGCGATGCGCTGCACACCCAGATCAACTGCATCGCGAACCTTCACGCCGCCCATGCCCTCGAGGAAATCCGTCACTGACACAATGGCGCGGCCCTTCATGCTTCCCAGCAGCTCGTCCCAGTCCATGAGGAGGTTCTGCTGCTCCACCACGGCCTCGCCGCGGCCCATGGCGCCGTCGAGATCCTCCGCAAAGCCATTCTGCCTCTCCCCTGCCCGCTTGCGCAGCAAATCAGGGTCGCTGAGCAGCACCACGTCCGGTTGGTACCAGTCGATGATGGAGCTCGTCTCATCCGTCAGCACCGTCAGCCAGGCACGGATTCGGCGGAAGGGCAAGCCATTTTCCACCGTATCAGCATCGGCCATCAGCTGGCCCATGCGGCGCTCAAGGTCGGCAGCCCGGGCGGCGCTCTGGTCACGGAGCTTTATCTTTGGGCTGATCTTCTTATCAAAATAAGTCTCGGCTTCCTCGTCCGTATCCGGCAGGGGCGGCAGGTCATCAAAGATGCGGCCCTCCTGAGGCTTATCGGGCCTTGCATTTTCGATGGCCTCACGCATGCGGCGGGCGGCCTCGGCAGCCTTCGCCGGATCAAGGAGAACCTCTGTCGCAGGCGCAAGAACGCATCCCTCAAACCGGTCAAGACTGCGCTGGCTGATACAGTCAAAGGCGCGGATGGAGTCCACCTCGTCATCGAAGAACTCGATGCGCAGGCTCACCGCCCCCGCCGGAGGATACACATCGACAATCGCGCCGCGCATAGCGCACTGACCCTTGCCCTCCACCATGTCCACGCGCTCATAGCCCATGGCAGTCAGGTCGCGGATGAGCTTTTGCGGGTCATACACATCGCCCACGCTCAGGCGGATCATCGCATCGCGGAAGCGCCCTGCCACGCCCATGCGCTGCACGGCAGCGTCCATGGACGCACACAGCAGCCGCACCTCACCGCCGGTGATGCGCGAGAGGGTCTCCAGCCTGCGCCACGCGCTCTCATGGGAGGACGCGCCGCGGGTCAGGTCGATCTCGCCGCCCGGCAGGCATGCTGCGCTGCTGCCCAGAAGCTGCTGGCCATCATCCGCATCATGACTCGCCCGCAGATCGCTGCCCGAGAGCAGCAGCACACGCTTGCCCGTATCCGCCGCGATTTTGGACGCGATAAAAGCCGCCATGCTGTCCGGCAGACCCGTCAGGGCGACGGGCATGTCCGGCTTCAGGGCGGTCAGGAATTGCCTGAATTTCGAGGAATTGGCACTGTTCAGAAGTGAATGCTTCATCGATCATTACCTTTCGCCAAATGGCGTTCTTTTTTCGGGGGAACGCTGGATTCATTGAGAGAACATAAATCTGTTAAACAAGGGAAGGTGGTACGATTCGCTTTTTTCCTGGAGCTTGCGCGCCGCTGTTCGGGTAATTTCTACCGAAATTCCCAGGTCGGCCATCACCGGCCATAGTCCGGCGCTGGTGTTACTTGGTATTATATTGCTGCATCGCGTGTTCGATGCCGTTTTTTAACCAGTCCTCTACACAATCAGCGGCACGCACAAAGGTCTTCTCCATGTCCTCCCGCTCCTCGCGGATCCGATATGTGCTCAATACCCAATCCGCCAGATCCCAGCCCTGCGGCTTGGCCCCAACACCCACGCGGATCCGCGGAAATCCCTGCTGATTCCCAATGCACGCCAAAATCGATCGCATGCCATTATGCGTCCCGGCACTGCCGCTCTTGCGAACCCGCAGCCGCGCCAAAGGCAGATCAATATCATCGTAGATCACCATCAGATGATCCAGCGACACCTTGTACCACTGCAGCAGCTCCTGCACGCACTCGCCAGAGGCATTCATAAACGTCTGGGGCTGGCAGAGCACCACCCGGTGTCCGTTGTAGATCGTCTCAACCAGCTCGCCGTTGAATTTCCTGCGGTTCAGGGGGGTATTCCAGCGCTTCACCAGCACTTCGATGGTCTCAAAGCCCGCATTGTGGCGCGTGCGGGCATACTGCGCGCCGGGGTTGCCCAAGCCCACGACGATGAACGTTTCCTTCTCCATACTTCCTCCAAAACAGGGTGTGGCGGAGAGGCGTAAAAGGGCCCCTCCGCTGTGTATATGTTGTTCTTGGCCTGAACTCCGCCTGATCAGTTGCCCTTCAGCCGCTTCAGCTCATCCTCGACCATCTTGCGGTCTGCGTAGTTCAGCGGCGAGAAATTGCCCTCCAGCGCGGTCTCCAGCTTGTCGATGGCAGCAGCGGTGTCGCCAGCCTCCAGATCGTAGCGGCTCAGGAACCACAGACTGTCGATCTGACCGGGCTTTTCGGCATGGGCCTTGTCGAACCATTCCTTCGCGGCGACCTTGTCGCCCTTGATGCGGTACAGCGCCTGACCCATGTTGTCCAGGCACACGGGATCCTCGTCGTCATAGTCGATGGAAGCCTGCAGCAGCGCGAAGGCCTTCTCGACACCCTCCTGCCACTGGGCGTCTATTTCCGCCTGACGCTCCGCCTTCGTGGGCTGGGGAACCTCGTTGCCCTCCTCGTCATACACGGGGGCGAGTTCTTCCGCCACGGGCTTGTTGACTGCGTCATACTGCTCCACATAGAGGTAACCCAGCGTCTGATAGGTCAACCCCGTGGGCGTGCGGTCATGCTGGCGCTCCAGGAGCTTCACGCCCTTCTCCAGCTGACCGGTTTTGGCGCAGCAGGCGGCATAATCCACAAACAGCTGACTCTTACGGTCAGGGGTGAGGTCGGGCGCCTTCTGAGTCTTCAGGAGCAGCGCCATCGCCTTCTCGAAGCTGCCCTCGCGGATCAGCAGCAGCGCATAGCCCAGCATCGGGCGGGACTCCATCAGTCCCTTTGCGAGGGCTTCCTCATAAAGCTGCTTGGCTTTGGCAATATCTCCCTTGCCGTGGGCGCGCATGGCCTGCTGGGCCTTAAGGCTTGCAAAAAATCCCATGATGATTACTCCTTATCTGTCGAGCTTCCTTTTCAGGCGCTCATAACGGTATTGTAACGCATTTCTCGCCTCTTGTACAGAGGCATCTTCAAAAAGTGAGGGTTCTGCCAGCGTGGCAATCGCCCGGCGCGTCATATCCAGGGCGGAGGCATAGTCCTTCTCGGCATGCTCGTAATGCTTGGCCAGTTCCACATAAGGTGTGACTCCGCCCTCACGGCGGTGGATCATCTCCTGCCAGATGCGCACAGCCTCAGCCCTTTCGCCTCCCCGGCGGTAGCTGACAGCCAGCTTCTCCTGCCCCTGGGCATGCATCGCGCCTCCTGCCAGACGGTAGCACCGCCTCGCCTCCTCCACATGCTTGAAGCGATCCAGCGCCACGCCCATGGAATACACATCCTCGTCAAAGCGCAGCTCCTCGGGATGCTCATACATGCGGCACATGTGGCTGAGCAGCACGCACATGCTGGCTACGTCCTGAGCATTATGTGCCAGCACATCGTCAAAGAGGGTGAAGTCCTCCGTCTTCAGGTAGGAGAAGAAGCGCTCCGGCACCAGATAGCCAGGCAGATCGTCGATTCGCGGAATCCCCAGCAGGGCCTCCTCAAGGTTGGAGAGGTTGCAGCGCTGCAATCGCAGCTTCCATACCCGGCGCGCAATGTGCAGCAGATCGATGTGCGGCTTGTCCAGGCAGCTGGTACGGATGCGATTCATGATGAAGCGGTTGCGCAGCAGCGGCAGGTCGAAGGTCTTGCCGTTGAAAGTGCAGATCACATCAAAGCCCTCGGCGACCTCGACGATCTTCTCCAGCAGGAAGCGCTCCTCCGGATAATCTCGCATGATCATCTGATGGATGTGAAAGCCGCCATCGTCAAGCCATCCCAATCCCACCTCGAAGGCCACCGTCCCCGCCCCGCCGGAGAGCCCGGTGGTCTCCGTGTCCAGATAAAGGATGCGGCGCGGATCAAGGCCCTCGGGCATGGGATCACCCTGCATAAGCATGATGGTGTCCCGCTGCATCTCAAAGGCCCCGGGGAATTCCTCCACCGGGCGGGTGAAGCGGGTGTGCCAGCAGTCAGTGAACGCCTTCACAGGCGGAGCATCCACCGGCGCAACCTTGATTTTCGGCTTTTCGATGGCTTTGAGCTTATCGCGCAGATTCACGCCGGACGCCTCCTTCCCAGGGGTATGGTGGTATTATAGCACATGTGGGGATGGTTGTCATCAGGGACAGTACACCTTTTGAGGTTCTCGAAATTGCAGCGTTGGAGCCTCATCCGTCACCGTGCAAGCGCAGCGACACCTTACGGTGATGGTAAGGCTTTGGGTATCCAGTAACTCCCGTACCTCTCCGCAGGAGGGGCCGCCTCCTGCTGCCGCAAAGGTACGCACAGGCCGTGGGCACGCGAGGCGACCGTAGAGGAGCCGAGCCAGAGCGTGACCAACAAAGTACACGTAGCTTTCGTCCCCTCAATCAACACGCGTGCACAACTCCAACCGCAGGCATCCAGCTCCATTGCGCGAAGGAGTTCTTAGGGACGAAGCGCCCCTAAGCGGGATGCAAGGGCAGCGCCTCTGGCTCACCCGCATAAACCACCCCTCCACCGGCCATCCTACCCTCCAAGGAGGTGTTTCCATGAACCCGGAAAGCAAGCGATTCCCGGATGAGGAGATTGTAAGCGCCACGGACTTTACCGGCGCAGCGCCCCGCCCCATGGCGGAAGACCCAGCTCGTTCGCCACTGCTTGATGCAAATGCTTATCCTTGTGATGCACATAATCCACAGAAGACCAAATCCGCTCCCCGTCCGGCCAGGTGATGCAGCCCGTGCCGTCGGCGTTCAGGCCGTAGTCCTCGCGGCTGCGGCCCTCCTCGGACAGGAGCACCGTGAGGCGGTTCTGGACACGGTTGCCCAGCATCAGCACAAATACACCGGTCTCCACGTCCACCGACAGGTGATGCCCTGTGAAGCCGGAAAGCGCAATTGCCCGGTCACTCTCATACACCGGCACCTCGCTGTCATACTGGCAGGGGTGCTTGACGTAGCACTGGGCGCCCAGGTACTGCGTGTAGCTGCCATCGCTGCGCCGATATCCCGTGCGGTTGCGGCTCATGGCGATAAGGGCGTCCCGGCTGACCACATCATGGCGCAGCAGCCCCTGGCAGAGCTTCACCATATCCGCGGCGGTGGAGAACAGGCCTGCATGCCCGCAGCACTGCGGCCCGAGGATGCGCGCCTTGGGATCGTGGGGCGTACCGGGAGCAATGCCCTCCCGGAGGATATAGCGCCCGCGCTCGATGCGATGCTCCCGGTCAAAGGACAGGCAATCGCCCCGGCGTTCCTCCGGCACGATGTCGAAGGTATCCTGCATGTCCAGCGGTGTCAGGATACCTCGGCGCACCTCGTCCATATACGAATTTTTTGCCGCACCCTCAATCACATAGCGCAGCACCATCGCGTGCATATCGGAATACGCGCGCCCCGTGATCTCCCCCGGACGGATGTCGCACAGCAGTGCCATCGCCGCCCCGGGGGTTTTTTGCGTGTCCAGACGCTCACAGGTGTTGAGGGCCACCTCAAAGCCGAGGACAGCGTCCACCGTTACCGCATGCAGATGGGTAAACCGAGGCGCATACCGGGTGATGGGCGCGCTGAGGTCAAGCTTCCCCTCCTCGTGCAGACGCATCACCGTCAGCCCCGTGAATAGCTTGGTCAGGCTTGCCAGATCGAAGATGGCGTTTTCCTCCACGCCGCCCCGCACACATACAGCATGCCCCACCCCTCCGCAGCTGACGGACAGGCAGGGCATGATATGGGTTTCCTGCGTAAAATAGCGAACCGTATCCTGAAGCTTCATGGCTTACTCCACACCGATGCGCGTACAGGCCACGCGGCCGTTCACCAGATCGTTCAGGCGATGCCGCGCGTGACCGATGATCACCGTCGTTCCCTGCTTGGCGGACTTGAGGGCGAATTCCAGCTTGGCCCGGGCGCCGTTAGCGCCGGCACGGGATGCGCCCACGCAGTTCGACTGCAGCTTGCGCACCGCAACCTCCAGCTCCTCGACATTGCGGCCCGTCACGTCCCGCACAAGCGTGGAGGGATCTGCCGGATCCTGATAGATACCCTCGGTGGAGGTCATCAGCACCAGCGTCCTGGCCTTTACCAGACCTGCGATGACCGCTGCCGTCTCGTCATTATCGACGCACTCCACCACCTCGTCGCCATGCTCACGGCGGATGGCCAGTTCCATCTTGCGGATTTCCTCATCGCTCACCGGATCGTTGTAGTTGACGATGGGAATGGTCTTCTGCTGCGCCGCACGGATGAGCAGACGGCGGATGTAATCCCGCTTTTCCGGGTCGTTGAAATGCGTATGCTCCACCAGCAGCTGGCGCACGCCGTACTCCTGGGGGATGAACTGGCGGTAATTCTGCATCAGGATCGTCTGGCCCTGGGAGGCATAATCCGCCTTCACATCGTCATCCCGCCCGCTGAGCTCACAGCCGGTGCGCTTGATGTAATCCAAACGGCCGATCTCCGTCG
Organism: Clostridia bacterium; assembly: GCA_017481825.1. Lineage (GTDB taxonomy): Bacteria > Bacillota > Clostridia > Christensenellales > Aristaeellaceae > UBA11524. The sequence goes on along the minus strand of JAFUOR010000139.1, from coordinate 4,592 downwards.
CGCCGCTGGTGACCCAGATCATGCCAGGCTTGAGCTCACTGCCCAGACGGGAGAAGATGTTATAATCGATATCGCGATCCTCCTTGCGGATCAGCGCCATCGATCCAATCTTGCCGACCAGGTCAAACTGGTAGTCCATGGGGATACCTCCTCACAAATCCAAAGGCAGCGGACGAGCCGTTCCCGCCCCTGCGGTGTATGCAGCATTCATCCGCCCTCTGTATACTGTATCCAAATCTCCTGAGCACAAACACTCTGACCCGCCCTCCCCCGGGCAGATCAGAGTTGTCAATTTATTTGAGGATGCTGTTGCCATCGATGTGGCGGACGTTGTACTCCTTATTGAAGCGCTGGTGGATGGTGGAGCAGGCTACGTGGGTTTCGCCGATGGTCTTGTCCAGCCACCAGACCAGCTTGGGCTGGCGGGCAAAGATGCCCTTATGCACGATGACGTACTCCACATTGTGCAGCACCCCGGCCTCCTGCCTGACAAAGGAACGCATCGGCGCGCTCATCATGCCGCAGATGACCGGCACCATCAGCACAATGCGGTCATACTTGGTGAAATCCACATTGTACAGATCCAGCTCCATCTCCCGGCGGAAGAGGGTGCACAGCAGATACTTCATATGCTCCTTCAAGGTGCCGCGATAGCCCATGGGGACGATTTCAAGGCGGGACGCGCCGGTCTTGTGGGCCCAGGTGCGGGCAATCTTCTGCGTACGGCCCTTGCGGGAGTAATAAACGATGATACTCTTCATGTCAACAAAACCTTTCAATCAGACATTGAACATGGTGCGGATGAGCTTCTCCAGCCCCGCCAGGCCAGCATAATAGCCCTGGCTGTTGTCCAGCACCGCATCGGCCACGGCACGGTAGGTCTCGATGCGCTCGTGGTAGAGGCGCTCCACCTCGCTCAGTCCTTTCTTGGCCAGCAGCGGACGGCGATCCAATTTGATATCGCCCATGATCTGCTCCAGGGGACGGTCGATCAGCACGATCACGCCGTGATTGCGCATGATGGCACGGTTGGTTTCCCGCATCACCAGGCCGCCGCCGGTGGAGACGATGGAGCCCGGCTCCCGCGTCAGCTGAATCAGGACGTTGGTCTCCGCATTGCGGAAGGCCGGTTCGCCATACCGCTCGAAGATCTGCGAGGTGGTGCACCCCGCTGCCTGTTCGATACGCGCATCCGTATCCACATAGGGCAGCTCCATGTTATTGGCCACGCGCTTGCCCAGGCTGCTCTTGCCGCAGCCGGGCATGCCGATAAGAAAGACATGCCGCTGGATCATCTTCCTGCCTCCCGGAGCAGCTGCTCCTGCTCCGCGCGGCTCAGGGCCATGATGCCTTCAAACAGCTCACGCACCGAATCGCGCCAGTAGGGATCGCTGAGCATTGAGGCACGGTTTTCCAGCACCTGCTCCTCCCTGCTGCGATCCAGCACAGGCAGCCCGCGGGTGATCTTATACTGCGCCACCTCGCGGCAAAGCAGCATGCGCTTTTCAAACAGCGCCACGATCTCCCGATCCACACTGTCGAGCTCTTTGCGGATGTCCGCCAGTTCCTTCATCATCAGCACTTCCTCTGCTTGGCGCCAGCGCCCTTATGTTCCTTATTATAGCGGATATTGGGTGTTTCTGCAAGGGCCTCAGGGATTTTCGTTGATGTATTTCCGCGGTTTATCCAACAGGAGAGTCCTTTAAATTGGTAGTATTTTTTCATCGCAAGGCTCCCGCCATCCGCCTCCGATATCAAAAAAGCCCTGAAACGCAGTCGTTTCAAGGCCTTTCCGCTGTGCGGAGCGGGTGGGATTCGAACCCACGGACGGTTGCCCGTCAACTGATTTCGAGTCAGTCCCGTTATGACCACTTCGATACCGCTCCATATTACCGCTTTGGTCAGCGCTACGCATTATAACACACCTCCCGGCATTTGGCAAGTCTAATTTGGCAAAGGAATTTGCGCATCCGCCTTTCGGACAAAAATCGCCCTGAAAGAACAGGGGAAAAACATTGTCGGAATTGACACGCGCTGATGGATGTGATACAATTTTCACGAACTCAAGGGAGAGTTCAATCACATTGGATGATGGAGATTGACTGATGAACGCGATCCTCGCTCTGCTGGTTCTACAGGCGGTACTGATTAGCCTGCTGGTACGACTTATGATGTCGTCCCCCCGCGCGGCTAAAAGTTTTGCGCTGCCTTGCCAGCATGGCCAAACGTGCTGATAGGCTGAGAATACCTATACAAGTCTGACAGGTCTTCTCGGCGTACTTCATCGGCACGATGGATCACGACATTTCGGCAAAGCCTGCAGTCTAACTTTTAGACCGCAGGCTGATTTTTTATCATCACCCGCTTTACCCAAGAATCCTTCGGCGGAGCCTCACCGAGCTTCGCCGCACAATACAGGAGGTTTGTTCATGCGATTGACCGGTGCGAAAATCCTCATGGAATGCCTCGTCGAGCAGGGCGTCGATACCATTTTCGGCTACCCCGGCGGCACGATCCTCAACGTGTACGACGAGCTGTACAACTACGAAAACTCGGGTGCGATGAAGCACATCCTGACCGCCCACGAGCAGGGTGCCTGCCACGCGGCGGACGGCTATGCCCGCTCCACAGGCAAAGTCGGCGTCTGCTTCGCTACCTCTGGCCCCGGCTGCACGAATCTCGTCACCGGCATCGCCACCGCCTATATGGATTCCTCCCCCATCGTCTGCATCACCTGCAACGTGGGCACGTCTCTGCTGGGCAAGGATTCCTTCCAGGAGGTCGATATCACCGGCATCACGATGCCCATCACCAAGTGCAACTACCTGGTGCGCTCGGTGGATGATCTGGCCGACACCGTCCGCGAGGCTTTCGCCATCGCCCGTTCCGGCCGCCCCGGCCCGGTGCTGATCGACATTCCCAAGAACGTCACCGCCGAAAAGGCCGAGTATGAGCCCCTGGCCCGCTCCGTGCACGGCACCGCCGGCCGCCTGGGCGCACTGATGGCTCGTTCCTCCCAGAATTTCAAGGCACCCGAACCCGATCACGCCGACATCGAGAAGCTGGTTGAGATGATCGAGGCCGCCAAGAAGCCCCTCATCATCTGCGGCGGCAGCGTGGTTCGCGCCCGCGCCCACAAGCAGCTGGATGAGCTGGTGAACCGCATTGATGCGCCGGTGGCCATCACCCTGATGGGCGGCGGCGGCTTCTCCGGCCACAGCCCCCTGGCAACCGGCATGATCGGCATGCATGGCTCACAGGCCTCCAACATGGCCTGTGACGCCTGCGATCTGCTGATCGCCATCGGCTGCCGCTTCTCCGACCGCGTGGCCCTCAAGCCCGCGACCTTCGCCCAGAATGCCAAGATCGTGCAGATCGATATCGACCGCAGCGAAATCAACAAGAACGTGCTGACCGACCACCACATCATCGGCGACGCCAAGCGCGTGCTGGAGCTGCTGCTGGAGCGCGTCAAGCCCGCCAAGCATGACGAGTGGAAGAAGTACGTCTTCTCCTTCAAGACCGAGACCGAGTACGATGAGGCCACCGATCATCTGACCCCCCAGCAGGTACTCTCCTCCCTGGCGCGCCTGTGCCCCGACGACACCATCGTCGCTACCGACGTGGGCCAGCATCAGATGTGGTCGATCCAGCATTTCCACTTCGATTATCCGGGTCAGCTGCTGACCTCCGGCGGTTTTGGCACCATGGGCTTTGGCCTTGGCGCCGCCATCGGCGCAAAGGTCTCCCACCCCGACAAGTGCGTCCTGCACATCACCGGCGACGGCTGCTTCCGCATGAACTGCCACGAGCTGGCCACCGAGCAGTACTACAATCTGCCCATCATCAACGTCGTGTTCAACAACGGCACCCTGGGCATGGTTCGCCAGTGGCAGACGCTGATCTACGATAAACACTATTCCGCCACGACCCTTGACCGCGCGCCGGACTTCGTCAAGCTGGCGGAGGCCTATGGTCTCTCCGGCCGCCGCGTCACCAATGTGACCGAGCTGGAGGAGGCCATCAAGGAGGCCCTGGAGTGTGGTCACGGCTATGTGCTGGACTGCGTCATCGACATGGACGAGAAGGTACGCCCCATGGTTTCCGGCGGCAGCCACATCACCGACTTCCTGCTCAACTCTTAAAGAAAGGAGCCTACCGATATGAATACCATCGAACGCCAGACCCTCGCCGTGCTGGTGGATAATGAGGCCGGCGTCCTTTCCCGGGTGGCGCGCCTGTTCTCCGGCAAGGGCTACAACATCGAGTCCCTCGCCGTAGGTACCACCGATGATCCGAAAATCTCCCGCATTACCATTGAGATCATGGCCAACGAGGATCAGACCCGTCTCATCGCCTCGCAGCTGCGCAAGCTGATCTGCGTGCACAGCGTCAAGACCCTCGTGCCCGATCATTCCATCCGCCGCGAGCTGGTGCTCATCAAGGTCAAGGCCGATACCGCCGTGATCCGCAACGAGGTCATCCAGATCGCCAACATCTTCCGCGCGTCCATCATCGACGTGTCGGTCTCCTCCCTGACCCTGGCCCTCATCGGCGATGAGGTCAAGGCTGAAGCCATCCAGAACCTCCTG
>JAFUOR010000031.1 GCA_017481825.1 Clostridia bacterium | reverse complement strand
CAAGATTTGCAACTAACCCACTGTAGGGCGGGGGCTTGCCCCCGCCGCCGGGTTGGTTGTTATCCAGGGGAAATATAGATTTTAAGCAGCCTAATTATCTCGTTTTTTGTTGCTACGAAATCCCGTAACTGCAACGGCGGGGGCGGTGCTCCGCGCAGCGAATTTATTATCAAAATGATTGCCTGTGGCAATCATACAACAATTTATCATGCCCCCGCCCTACAGTGGATGTTCAACCATTGATTCGCATCAAAGGGGAAGGCTTTGGCTGTGCCAGCTGTCAAATCGTATACCATACTGTGCGCCTGACGCGGGGCGGAGGGCGCTGGAAACTGGATGCCCGTCAGGTTTTCTCCGGCTCCCGGAAGAACAGGAGGCCGAGACAGGCAGGGCCGCAGTGGCTGGAAATGGTGCACCCGGCCTGGGTATCGATGACTTCACGGAAGGGCTGCAATTCCTTGACCAGTGCGATGACCTTTTCCAGGACCTCACCGGGGACACCGGAGTGGGTCACGAAAATGCGGCCGGTCTGGATGTCGGTGCGGCCTTCCAGACGGCCCCGGACGTAGGCGAGGATGGACCGCTCCATTTCGCCCCGGTACTTTTTGCCGACCTGCATTTTGCCGTCCACCACTTCGATCTCCGGGCGGAGCTTCAGCACGTTGGCACCGTAGGCGGTCAGACCGGAGCAGCGGCCGCCTTTGTGCAGATAGTCCAGCGTTTGCAGCACGAAGCTGACTTCCAGATCCTTTTTCTTTTCGTTCAGGGCATCCGTGATCTCCTTCGCGGCCATGCCCCGGTCTGCCATCTCCCGGGCCAGCAGCACCAGATGACCGGAGCCGGTGGAAAGGCTGCGGCTGTCAACCACGAACACATTTCCCACAGCCTCTGCCGCGATGCAGGCGTTCTGGTGGCTGGAAGACAGCTCACTGGAAAGGCTGATATGGACCACCTGGGAACCATCCTCCACAAGGCTGCGGAACACGTCCTCATATTCGCCGATGGAGATGGCGGAGGTCTTGGGAAGCTCGCCTGCGGTCTGGACATACCGGAACAGTTCGTCAGCCGTAATATCAACACCGTCCCGGCGGAATTCGCTGCCCAGGGTCACCCCCAGGGGGACCACGGTGACCTGATTTCGGGTGTACAGCTCCCCGGTCAGGTCACAGGTGGAGTCGCAGGTGATTTTTACATTTGCCATTTTCTTCTTCCTTCCTTCGCTTTGAAAGCTTGCACTGTGCGGCTGGTTAGGCGTTCAGGATCTGCATGAATTCCTCACCGGTGATGGTCTCCTTTTCATACAGGTACAGGGACAGCTCCTGCAGCTTTTCCCGGTTCTCCATCAGCAGCGCTCTGGCTTTGTCGTGCTGCTTTTTCACCAGTTCTACCACCAGCTGATCTACCTTGGTCTGGGTCTCGGCGGAGCAGGCCAGGCTGGCGTCGCCGCCCAGATACTGGTTGGTAACGGTTTCCAGCGCCACCATGTCGAATTCGTCACTCATGCCGTAGCGGGTGATCATGGCCCGGGCCAGCTTGGTGGCCTGCTCGATGTCGTTGGAGGCACCGGTGGAGACGGAGCCAATGGCGATTTCCTCCGCCGCGCGGCCGCCTGCGTAGGTGGCGATCTTGTTCTCGATCTCTTCCTTGGTCATCAGGTAGTGGTTGCCTTCCTCCACCTGCATGGTGTAGCCCAGAGCACCGGAGGTGCGGGGGATAATCGTGATCTTCTGGACAGGGGCGGAGTGGGTCTGGAGGGCTGCCACCAGTGCGTGGCCGATCTCGTGATAGGCAACGGCCATCTTTTCCTTGTCGGTGAGGATGGCGTTTTTCTTCTGGTAGCCTGCGATGACCACTTCGATGGATTCTTCCATATCCGCCTGGGTGGCGAACTTTCTGCCGTCACGGACAGCCCGCAGGGCGGCTTCGTTGACGATGTTGGCAAGCTCCGCGCCGCTGGCACCGGAGGCCATTCTGGCTACCTGCTTGAAATCCACATCGTCGGCGATCTTGACCTTCTTGGCGTGGACCTTCAAAATCTTTTCCCGGCCATCCAGGTCGGGCAGCTCCACGGGAACACGGCGGTCGAAACGGCCGGGACGGGTCAGGGCGGGATCCAGGGATTCGGGACGGTTGGTGGCAGCCAGGATCATGACGCCGGAGTTGCCCTCAAAGCCGTCCATTTCCGTCAGCAGCTGGTTCAGCGTCTGCTCGCGCTCATCGTTGCTGCCGAATTTGCCGCCGTCGCGCTTCTTGCCGATGGCGTCTATCTCGTCGATGAAGACGATGCAGGGCGCCTTCTCCTTGGCCTGCCTGAACAGATCGCGCACTTTGCTTGCGCCCATGCCCACGAACATCTCCACAAACTCCGAACCGGAGATAGAGAAGAAGGGTACGTTCGCCTCGCCTGCAACGGCCTTGGCCAGCATGGTCTTGCCCGTGCCGGGCGGGCCGACAAGCAGGATGCCCTTGGGCATGGATGCACCAATCTCACGGTACTTGACCGGATCATGGAGATAATCGACAATCTCCTGCAGGTTCTCCTTGGCCTCGTCCTCCCCTGCCACATCGTCAAACTTGATGCCCGCCGAGGACTTGACGTAGACCTTCGCACTGGACTTGCCCATCCCAAAGGACATGGTGTTGCCGCCCATCTTCTTGTTCATCTGCTTCATCAGCAGCCGCCCGATCAGGAAGAAGAATGCCATCGGCAGCACCCAGCTGAGGAAAAAGGCCAGGAAGGGCGACATCTCATCGATGATCTCCGAGGAGAACACCGCGTTATGCTCATAGAGGCGCCGCGTCAGCTCCGGATCATCCATGATGCCGGTGCGGTAGATCTGCTTCTGCTCTGCATCGGTGAAGATGATCTGGTTGGTCTGCACGTTGACCAGGCCGACCTTGCTTTCCTCGGTCATCTTCATGAAGGTGCCGTAATCGACCTCGATCACCCGTTGGGTGTCCAGCATGGGCACTACCAGTGCGTTGAACAGAAAGATCACCAGCAGTACGATCAGGTAGTAATATGCAAACGGCTTTCTAGGGTTCTTGACCTCGTTCATGTTGGTTCCTCCCACGACACGAAGGATACTGCACTATTTTGAACCGAACATGGAATGAATATCAACTTTTCGTGAACTTTTGGCAAGGGCGGCCTCATACAATCGGAGGCCGACGACGGACAGGGACTCTGCCCCTGTACCCCGCGAAGGGTCTTCTACCCTCTCACCCCCCTTCTCGCAATGGCGTTGCATACCTTCGGCTGAGGCTTCGCGCGCGTGCTGATGGAGGAGCGCAAGCTACGTTTTCCTTGTTGAGCACGCTTTAGCTCGGATCTGTGAACAAGTCCACAGAGTCCTCGCGTCACCCTTACTGGTCTTTCTCTTTTTGGCAGTGAGAGGCGGCCCTATCCTCTATTGCCCAAAACGGTCTGTTGAATGAGATCGCCCTGAGCCTTTGGCAATTCAAAAGGCAGACGAGCATCGCCGTCTGCCAATACCCATTTACAATTTGCCCACCACATCGTCCATGGTGTATAGTCCGGGCTTCCTGCCCACAAGAAACTGCGCCGCACGGATCGCACCTGCCGCAAAAACGCTGCGGTTCTCGGCACTGTGGCTGAGCTTGATGCGTTCGGAGGTGCCGAAGAAGCACACCTCATGCTCACCCGTCACTGTGCCGCCGCGCAGGGCATGCACGCCGATCTCCTGCTTTTGCCGCTTGGCGTCGCGTCCATGGCGGCTGAACTTGCCCTCGCGATCATCCGCACAGCCGTCCTTGACCGCATCCAGCAGCATCAGGGCCGTGCCGCTGGGAGCGTCGGCCTTGCGGTTGTGGTGCGCCTCAACGATCTCAATGTCAAAGCTCTCTCCTAAGACGCAGGCCGCCTTCTTCGCCAACACCCGCAGAAGGGCGATGCCCAGGCTCATGTTGCCGCTGCGGAAGATCGGGATGACCTTCGCCGCCTCGTCGATGGCTGCCAGCTGCTCCTCGGAAAGTCCGGTGGTGGCAATCACAGCGGGGATGCGGTGCTTCACTGCATAGGTCAGCAGATCCGCGCCGGGCTTCCAGGTGGAAAAGTCGATGATCACATCCGCCGCAGGAGCTTCCTCAAAGGTGGTGTAGACCGGGAAATCAGCACTGCCGGGGATGATATCCACCCCGCAGGCAATTTCGATGCCGTTCGCCTTCGCCTGCGCTGCAACCTCGCGGCCCATAAAGCCCAGCGCGCCGGAAATCAGAATCTTCATAGCGGTATTCCTCCATAATACAGCATCGGACGCGACAAGCCTGCCGCGTCCGTGAAAAGCTTAGAGCAGTCCCAGCTCCTTCATCAGCACAGCCATCTTGCTTCGGTTGGCCTCGGACATGGGCACCAGGGGCAGACGCACCTCGTCGCTCATCTTGCCCATGAGGGCCAGCGCGGCCTTGGCGGGCGTCGGGTTGGTCTCCCAGAACAGGGACTGGATGAAGGGCAGATACTTGAGCTGGAGGGCGTTGGCTTCCTCCCACTTGCCCTGCAGGGCCAGCTCGGTCATCTCGCTGGTCTGGCGGGGCATGACGTTGGACACCACCGAGATCACGCCCTTGTAGCCCAGGTTCATCAGCGGCACGATGACCTCATCCATACCGGAATAGAAGTCCGCCTGGTGGCCGCACAGGCGGATCTTTTCCATCGCCTGCACAAAGTTGTCATTGGCTTCCTTCACGGCCACGACGTTCTCGTGGGCGGTGATGCGCTGGAGGGTCGAGGGCAGGATGTTCATGCCCGTGCGGCCCGGAACGTTGTAGACGATCACAGGCATGGTATCGCTGTCAGCGATGGCGTTGTAATGGGCCACCAGACCATCCTGGGTGGTCTTGTTGTAATAGGGCGTGACGCACAGCTGCGCATCGGCACCGTAATCCTTGAGTTCCTTGGCGGCCTCGATGACCTCCTTGGTGCAGTTGCTGCCCGTACCCGCGATGATGCAGGCGCGGCCCTTGGCCTTGTCGGTCACAAAGCGGATCACCTTCAGGTGCTCCTCCCAGGTCATGGTGGAGGGCTCGCCCGTGGTGCCGGCGGCGATCAGTGCGCGCACGCCGCCCGCCAGCTGATCCTCGATCAGCATTTCGAGGGATTCCCAGTCGATCTCATCATTGCGGAACGGGGTCACAAGCGCCGTACCGGTACCGGTGAACAGAGGCTTCATATCAAGCGCCCTCCTTTGGGTGGTCGTGTTGGTTTGCTTACTTCCTGGTGATATAGCCCTTCTTGCACAGGAGCTCCGCGGTCAGCATCGCGCCGCCGGCAGCGCCGCGCACGGTGTTGTGGCTCAGGCACACAAAGCGGTAGTCGAAGAGCTTATCCTCGCGCAGGCGGCCGATGGATACGCCAAAGCCATTCTGGAAATCGCGGTCCAGCTTCGTCTGGGGACGAGTGGGATCCTCGAAATACTGCAGGAAGGGCTTGGGTGCGCTGGGCAGCTCCAGGCGCTGGGCCTCAGTCTCATAGTTTGCCCAGCGTTCCTTGATTTCTTCCATAGAGGGCTTATTCTTGAAGGACACGGACACCGCCGCCATATGGCCGTCAGAGCAGGCTACGCGCAGGCACTGGGCGCTGATGACGGGCAGCGTCGCGTTGACGATCTCGCCGTTTTCGACCTTGCCCCACAGCTTGAGGGGCTCGTTTTCGCTCTTCTCGTCCTCGCCGCCGATGTAGGGGATGACATTATCAACCATCTCAGGCCAGGTCTTGAAGGTCTTGCCAGCGCCGGAAATGGCCTGATAGGTGCACACGGAAACCTTCTCCGGGCCAAAGTCCATCAGGGGCGTCAGGGCAGGCACGTAGGACTGGATGGAGCAATTGGGCTTCACGGCAATGAATCCGCGCTTGGTACCCAGACGTTTGCGCTGGGCCTCGATGACCTCCAGATGCGCAGCGTTGATCTCCGGCACCACCATGGGCACGTCCTTCACGCCGCGACAGGCGGAGTTGTTGGACACCACGGGAATCTCATGCTGCGCATAAGCTTCCTCCAGGGCGCGGATTTCTTCCTTCTTCATATCCACGGCACAGAAGACGAAATCGACCTGCGCGCCCACGGCGTCAATGTCGGACGCATCAACGATGACCATGTCGGCCACGTCTGCGGGGATCTCCCAGTCAAAGGCCCAGCGGTCGCCCACGGCCTCGCGGTAGGTCTTGCCGGCGCTGCGGGCAGAAGCCGCAACACAGGTCACCTGGAACCAGGGATGATCCTTCAAAAGGGAAATGAAACGCTGACCAACCATGCCGGTGGCGCCAACGATACCAACGCGATACTTCTCCATGCGAATGAAGCCTCCTTATGACTCGTGTGTGATGGAATGATCCGTAAAAGAAAAATCACCCCAAGCGAAGCCTGCGGTGCGCGCAAAGCGGACACAGCTGCACAGATTTCCCTCTGTGCCCCTCCGTCTGCTCCTGAACCAGCGCTCCGCCGGACTGATTTGCAGCTCCCGCTGCCGTCCGATGACAGTGGCAGACCTGTACAGCCTGTCCCCCAAGCACAGAAGCGGCGGCCTCCCCTTCTGCCTTTCGGCGCATCGCTCCTTCCCGCAGCCTCACCGGAAGCCTGTCCTCCGCTGCGGTACGCCATCGATGCGCACCTCTGATTCCATCAACATCTATTCTTCTGGATTCCAAGGCTATCTTATCACGCTTTACCGCGTCTGTCAACGCTTCCGCCAGGAAAAACAATGTTTGCACATTAAATTCGAGGGCGCAGCCGCCCCCGATCCTTTACCGTGCCCGTTTGCCTGCCATGAGGCGCACCACGCCGCTGAGGAACCTGGGCACCCGGATGCACACCATCCGCACACGCATCGCATTCACCTCCCGCCAAGCGAAATCAGGATGTACCCCGCAGCCACCAGCAGCACGCCCGCCAGCGCCGCCCAGGCCCAGCCCGGGATGCACAGAAACAGCAGCAGCAGACCTGCGGCAATCAGCAGCGCTCCGACAATGCGCCACGCCCCCTTATCCCGGATGATATACTGGGGCATGGCGGGTTTGCGCCGTTTGCTTCGCATCTCACATTCCCCCGATTCGCTATCAGCCTATGCGTCCCTGGCAAAAAAATGAACCGTTCATGGACAATTTGTAACTTTTGCTTCGTTTATATGGTTGTAGGCGGGCGATGTTTACACCTTCGCCATTTACAACGGGCAAAAAATCATGTAAAATAAGATGGATTCATTTTTGATGTACCGAAGGAGGTTCGACGATGCCGCTGACTGACATGACCCAAATGGCTGCCGAGCTGCTTCCCAATATGACGGATTTTCTGATCTATGCTACCGAGGCTGTTGTAACGCTCATCGGCGTATTCAAGTGCCTCCTGCCGCTGTTGGGGACGACCCATGCCCTGCGCCGGGCCATCCGCCGCATGCAGCAGGACGCAGGCACCCGTCAGGGGACGCCCGTGTGGCAGGAGAAGCGCTTCATGGGCCGCCGCCTGAAGGGCTCCTGGCTGCGCTTTTTGCAAAATGCTGAGCAGCTTGACCGCCGCGGCCTTCCCTGCAATGTGGAGGACTATATCAATGACGACACCGTGACCCATGGTCCCGGCAACGCCCAGCTGGCAGAGCTCATTCCCAGCCTGCTGACCAGCCTGGGCATCCTGGGCACCTTCATCGGCATGGTGCGCGGCCTGGGCGGACTTGATTTTACTAACTCCGAGAAGATCATCGAGGGTATCCCGGTGCTTCTCTCCGGCATGCAGTTTGCCTTTGGCACCTCGGTGGCGGGCGTAAGCTGCTCCATCGGCTTCAATATCATCAACCGCATCTTGCAGGGCTCCAGCTACCGGGCGATCGACGATTTCGTGGAGTGCTTCACCTCTCTGGCCATGTCCCGCCCGCTGGATAACGACGTGCAGCTCATCTGCCAGAATCAGGACTCCAACCACATGCTTTCCACCCTGACGGACACGCTGCCCGGCCAGCTGGCGGGGGCGATGGAGACCTCCGTTTCCCGCGCGATGCAGCCCGTGGCGCAGGCGATGGACAACTTCCTCATCGGCGCGACCCGCGCGCAGGTGGACGGCGTGGGCAGGATCGTATCCTCCTTCGTGCAGCAGATGAACGTCTCCCTCAACGACCAGTTTGTGCAGCTGGGCCGCACGATGACGGAGATCAATCAGCACCAGCAGCTGACGATGGAGCAGGTCAGCCAGTCCATGCAGGCGGCAGATGTGATCGTGAAGGACGTGAAGCAGCTCCACGCCGTTTCCCAGGACGTGATGAGCCACTTTGAACAGTACATGCGCGAGCTGAGCGATGCCCGCCGGCGCGACGAGCGCTTTGAGCAGTCCACCGCCGCACTGCTGGAAAAGATGCAGCAGATGAACAATGCTCAGTCTCAGGCCATCCAGCAGGTCGAGAGCAGTCACCATGCCCTGCTGGGCAGCCTGAACGAGTTCTCTGCCCAGAGCGCCAGGGCCATCGACGGCATGCAGAAAAACACCGCCGCCAGCGGCCAGCAGCTGCAGCAGGTGGCCAGCGCCATGTCCGGCGCAGGTGCGGAGCTTTCCGCCTCCTGCCAGACCTTCGTGCAGAATGTGGTCAGCGGCCTGTCGCAGGCCCTGGGAATGTTCGATCAGAATATGAACAGCCTCATCGCAACCCTGACCGAGAAGGTCGATGGCCTTTGCGCCAGCGGCATCAGCGGCGCCACCACCGAGCAGACCGCCGAATTGCAAAAGCTCCTCACCCAGCTCAAGCAGTCCATTGACGCCGCCGTCGCCGCCCTCCCTGCCAAGGAGGTGTAAGCATGGCCCGTCAACGCATTCATAACAGCCGCGCCGGCAGCGGCAGCGGCAACGCAGGCGCCAGCTGGATCAGCTATTCGGATCTGATGTGCGCGCTGCTGCTGATGTTCGTGCTGATGCTCAGCGTCATCCTGTATCAATATTTCACGATGATGGAGACCAAATCCGCCGAGTTGGATCAGCAAAAGCTTCTCATCATCGACCAGCAGACCATGCTGGATGAGCAGACCCTGCAGCTGGCCTCCCAGCAGGTAACGCTGGATCATCAGAATGCACAGATCGCCGTGATCATGACCCAGCTGGATGAGCAGAAGCTGGAGCTGGAAAACGCCTACATCATCCTGGGCGAGAACCAGGCGGAGCTGGAGCAGGCCCGCACAGATCTGGCCGATAAGGAGGCTGAGCTGATCATCCTCCAGCAGGATCTGGCAAACAAGGAAAACGCCCTCAACGCCGCCATGGTGGTGCTCAACCAGCAGCAGGCCGCGCTGGAGAAGCAGACCGAAAAGATCGAGGACATGGTAGGCATGCGGACGCAGATCATCAGTGACCTGTCCGTCACCCTCGCCCGCGCCAACCTCAGCGCCATGGTGGATGAGGATGGCAACATCACCCTGGACAGCTCGGTCATGTTCGACTCGGGCAAATCCACCATCAAGGCCGAAGGCAAGGCTTTCCTGGACCGGTTTATCCCGGTATATCTGGAAGTGCTGATGCGCGAGGAATACCGCGATTATCTGGGCCAGATCATCATCGAGGGTCACACGGACGATACCGGCACGTATGAGAACAACCTCAAGCTCTCCCAGGAGCGCGCCCTGGAGGTCTCCCTGTACGTGCTGAGCAAGTACCCTGCCGACAGCCCCTACGCCCAGGTGCGCGCCTACCGCGAAATGCTGGAACAGATCCTCACCGCCACGGGCCGCAGCGATTCCGACCTGATTTATTACAGCAACGGCGCCATCAACCGTGACGCCTCCCGCCGCGTAGAATTCAAGTTCAGCCTGAAGGATGCGGAAATGATCGAGGAGATGAACCAGCTGCTGCAGGGCAATTAAACCATACAAAAGGAGGGATTCCGCCGGAGTCCCTCCCTGTATCCTGTTTTTGAAGGTGATGCTATGAAGTATTTTGCCATTTTTACCGTGCTGCTGCTGATCGTATCGCTGGTCGGCGTGGGCTACCTGTACATGACGGCCAATGTGGTGGTGGAGGCCACCGGCGTGATCGCCATGGAAGCCGATGACCAGCCGGAGCTTTTCAGCCGTCTGCGGGATCAGGTGCGCACCGGGGCCGTGATCGGCACGCCCTACGTCAGCGCGAGCGAGCTGGGCGAGGCGGAGAATTACCAGTTCTACACCTACACCATCCGCCTGCGCAACGATTGCTATGTGGCCGCAGATACCATCGAGGTACAGATTACCCCCATGGCGGGCGATGTGCTGCAAATCGGCGCCCAATCCAGCTACGTCATCGGCGCGCGCTCCACGGGCGATGTGCAGGCCACCATCCTGACGGCTGCGGGCATGCATCCCATCCGCGAGGTCACAGTGTCCTACTACATGTGGGGACTCCCCTTCACGCTTAAGACGACGGTGCAGTAAATCAAAAAGAGGACGGCTTCCTTGATCGGAAGCCGTCCTTTCACATACCGTTCAACCATGAAGCTCCGTCACTTCTCCCATTCGACCAGATCGATGCAGCCCTGGGGGATGAAGCCGCGCAGCGCACTGCCATAGGCGTCGGTGGTCTCGATGTAATACCAGCTGTCGAAGTCAGCCAGCACCTTGACCTCGTCGCCTTGGCTCAGGTAGCGGAGAGCATTGCAGGACACCAGCGGATCGTCGGTCACGCCCACGGCGTAGTTGACCGTCTGCAGGGGCAGGTCATACCAGTGCAGGGCCTGCACCTCGGTGTTGCGCGGCAGGGCGGAGGCGGCAATGTAGCCAAAGCGCATCTGATCGCGGGATATATCGTACTGCACCAGCAGCCAGCCATCCTCCTCGCCAAAGATCTGCACCCAGTCGTTGGTGGACATTTCCGCCTTGCCGCCCGCAGCGCGATAGCTGTCACGGCCCGGAGCGGAGAACACGTCGTACTTCTCGCCCGCACGCAGAGTAACGGTCACAGGGGTGTAGAAGTCGCTGGGGGTGACGGGCGGGTTGGTCAGCTTGGCGCGGGCCTCGGCGAGCGTGGTCGGGAAATCCTCCCAGCTGAAGGCGGCAAAACGATTATCGTAGACACCGTAGGCATATTTCATCTGGGTGGTATCAAAGGGCACGCCTTCAAACTTGCCGGACGCTTCACCCTGAACGATGCCAATCTTGTCGGCGCTGATCGACGCCATGAAGCCGTTCTTGTAGTCACGCAGCTCCTTGATGCGCCACTGCCCGTTGATTTTGCGGAAGGACAGACTGTAATCCTCACCATAGACCTCCAGCGTCACTTCCTTCGTACCATTCACCGGCGTGCTGTCGAAGCCCGGCACATCATCGCCGCGAACCGCCAAATAGTTGCGGGCTGTAATGCGCAGCGCACCCTTGCTGTTTCGCTCAATCAGGCACAGCACATTCGTGCTTCCGTTGCTCTGGAGCACCAGTCCGCAATCAAAATAGTCCAGGTAGATATAGGCGAGACGGTCAGGGTACTTTGTCGTGCGGGGAACCACATAGCCCTCCCAGGCGGGTACGTCAAACAGTTCGGCGATTTCACCGGGCAGGGGGTTGGTTACTGCAGGCTGTTCCGCCAGCGCCGCAGCGCACAGGAGTGTCAACATCAGCGTCAAGGCCAAAGTCAGCAGTGTTTTCTTCATCATTGCCACCATCTTTCATGTTTTTTGATCAGCTGTCACCTATACAACGGAGACGGTTGGCAATTTCATTCCATTTTTGGATTGTTTACAAGTGTAACTCCTGTCATAGCATTTCTGCCTGCTGAAGGCAGCTGCGCAGCGGCTCCGTGTCACTCCCCTCCTCCATCCGGTATCCAAGGGAAAAGGATATCGGTCTGCCGCCCGTCACATCCCGGAGCACCTGCGCGGCAATGTTGAGCGAACGCGCTGCCACGGCAGGGCGCTCGTCCTCCGGCACCAGATCGGGCAGCAGCACTTCACGGCATTCCCAGATGTGCGGAAGAGTGCAGCCCAGGGCTGCGGCCTTCTCGCACTGCCCGCTGTCGCGATAGAGAAAGCACAGATTGGCTCGGACGGTGCTGCGCAGCTTCTCGTTGGTGCTGCGATCCAGCACCTTTTCCGACAGTCGGATGGCCTCAGCCCGATCCTGTCTGTCACCGGTTTTGGCCAGAACCAGCGCCAGCTCCGACAGGAGCCCATCGTCATTGGGGAAGAGCCTGAGCGCATCGTGCAGCACGGCCATCGCCGCCGTCCAGTCTTCCCGGCGCTCATGGTTCAGCGCGGTGGTAAAAATCTCCCTGCGCCTTGCCTCACTGCGAATCTCCGCCATGCCTACAAGGCTGTCCAGGGTGATGTCAAAGTAGTTGGCTATTGCCGGCAGCAGTTCAATGTCCGGATAGCAGGCGGCCAGCTCCCAGCGCGACACCGATTGACAGGACACGCCCAGCGCTTCCGCCAACCGCTCCTGGGTAATGCCCCGTTCGCGCCGAAGGGTCTTCAGCCTTTCGCCAAGTTGCAGTTTCATCAGTCTACCTCCTGCAGTAAAATCGAAGCAGCGCTGCTTCACGCCTCTATTGTAGCAGAAACAACTTCCTGCGCAAGGTCACGCTGCGGGAGAAAAATGCACGCGAATAGTGAATTCAATGTCATCAAAAAACGGAGACCTCATTGCGAGGCCTCCGGGATTGTATCAGTCTTCCAGGAAGCGGGTCATCATGTAGCCGGTGTAGCCCTTGTAGCGCACCTTCGTCCAAGTCTTACCGGGGACGAGCACGGTGACCTCCGCGCCATGGGGCACCTTGGTCAGCACGCTCCCCGTCTCCTGAGAGGCGGATTTGCGCAGATTGACGTAGGTCTTATCAGGATGATCGACCTCCAGGGTGGGGGTGCTGGGAAGGTTGTAGAGGGTCAGGTAATCGGTCATCATATAGCCCGTTTTGCCGCCGACCTTTACCTTGCACCACTGGGTACCCTGCTCCAGGATGGTGACCTTGGTGCCGTTGCCGTAGCTGCCCAGGGACTTGCTGTCCTTACTGGCGCTCTGGCGGAGGTAGAGCTTCTGATTCCTGCCAGGATTGCTGACCAGCGCATAAGGATCCTTGCTGGAGGACGAGCTGCCGGAGGAACCCGACGAGCTGCTGCCCGAGGAAGACGAGCTGCCGGAGCTGCTCTTGCGGACGATGCCGTCCTTGAGGAAATCGGCGTCCATGAAGCCGACCTTGCCGTTCACCGCAACCTTCCACCAGCCATCGCCCTTTTGCAGTATCATGACATAGCTGCCATTGGCGTAGGACTTGACGGTGGAATAGGATGTGCCGGGGCCGCTGCGCATGCGCAGAGAGCCGCCGTTCTTGGTGACGATCGTCGCCACATCGGGCGAATAGGTCATGTACTTCTTCTCAATGAAGTCCGCATCCATATAGCCGATGGTGTTATCCACCGAAACGTGGTACCAGCCGTTCTTCTCGCTCAGGAGCACCACGGGCGTACCATCGTCATACTGGCCCAGCACCTTAGCAGAATAGCTGGCGGATTTTCGCAGATTGACATAGCCTGCATTATCTACGATACCGATGGTTCCCTTTGCAGCGGCGGAAACATAGATGTAATTCTTGCTCATCCAGCCCTTCTTGCCATCGGGCGTAACCACGCGGTAGAAATTACCGCTCTCATCGGTGATGCGCATCCATGTGCCTTCCTCATAAGCGCCCAGCCATTCCGAGCTGGAGGAGGCCTTGGCCCGCAGATTCACCGACTTGCTGCCATCCACCGTGCCAAACTTATCCGCCAGCGCCGTGGTGGTCACGGCCATCATCAGCAGCGAAAACAGCAGCGTCATGAGCAGCTTCCTGCTCCTTCTCATCAGGATTCCCCCTTGAAACACAGGCACGAACACATGCGCGCACCTGCAATATTCTCCCAACTATATTATACGATATATTCGCAAAATTGCAATGGGAACAAGATGATTTTACAACCGAAAAAACGCCCGGGATTTTCCCCGGGCGCTCGTCCTATCAATCCTCGCAGACATGCTCCATACCCTGCTTGAGCAGCGTAGCCACATGATCGTCCGCCAGGGAATAGAAAACGGTCTTACCGTCGCGGCGGGCCTTAATAAGGTACGCCTGCTTCAAAATGCGCAGCTGATGGGACACCGCCGACTGGGTCATGCCCAGGAGCTTTGCCAGGTCGCACACGCAGACCTCCGCCTCCAACAGAACGTAGAGGATGCGAATGCGTGTTCCGTCGCCAAAGACCTTGAACAGGTCAGCCAGGCGCTGAAGGCTCTCCTCCGCAGGAAGATTCTCCTGCACCTGTGTCACCACATGCTCATGCACGCAAAGGAAGCCGCAGGATTCGATGCTGTTTGGTTCCGTCATGCTGTGAAGCCTCCTGTTGCCATGATATCCATATCATTATAGCAGGTTTTCCCCGCAAACGCAAATCAAAAAAGGAGCAGAGGATTTCTCCCCCGCCCCATGGACAATCCATTGACCACAGCGATGCCTTAGCCGGAGACCTTCAGGCTGCCAATGTACACCGACGGGCTGCCGATGCTGCTGCCGGAGAAATCAAGGTCGCTGCCGACGGCAACAATGCTTTTCAGCACATCGTAGAAATTGCCTGCCACGGTGATCTGCTCCACCGCGCGGCCACGCTGGCCACCCTCCACGGTGTAGCCCTTGGCCAGCAGGGAGAAATCGCCCGAGGTGGCATTGGCGCCGGAGTGCAACCCAGCCAGGTCGGTGATAACCAGGCCTTCGCCCACATCCGCCATCAGGGCTGCCAGATCCTTCTCGCCGGGCTTGAAGAAAAAGTTGGTGGGCGCAACTCGGATCGCACCATTGGCACGGTGCGCATTGCCAGTGGACTGCACGCCCTGCTTGCGAGCCGTCTTGCGGCTGTGCAGGAGAGTGGTCAGCACGCCCTGATCGATAACGGCTTTGGTACGGCTGGCGCTGCCCTCGCCGTCAAAACGCTGGGAGCCGAAACCGCCGGGCAGCAGCGGATCATCCATCAGGGTGACCACGTCGCTGGCGATCTTTTCACCCTCCTTATCCTTGAGCAGGCTCAGGTTCTGCTGCACGTTCTCCGCAGAGAAGATGCCCGCAAAGGTCTGCAGCAGGCTCTGCATCGCGTCAAAGCGCATGATGATGCGATACTCGCCGCCGGGCACGGGGCTGCCGCCCAGCTGGCAAACGGTCTCTTCAACAGCCTTCCTGCCGATGGCTACGGGATCAAGATCAGCAAAGCAGAAGCCCGCGCTGACCCAGCCGCCGGTAGCAGTCTTTTCGTCTGCCTTGGCAATCGGTGCGGCATAAGCCATGCACATCGCGCCCTCGTCAGTCAGATCGAGGCCGTAGCTGTTCTTCATGCGGATGGTATTGCTGCCAGTGGACACCATGGCGCGCTGCACCTTCCACACGCGGGGATCGGCCTCCTTGGCAGCCTTTTCCATGGCCAGGCACAGTGCCAGCTTGGCTTCTGCGGGGGTGTCCTTAATATCGGATTCAGTCTTGGGAATCTCGGGATAGCGCTCGTCACCCGCAAAGATCTCGTCCTGCTCGTCAGTCTCGATCAGGGCAGCGGACTCCTTCACACCCTGCACCAGCTGATCGATGGCAGCATCGTCAAAGGCCTGCGTGGAACAATAGCCCATCTTGCCATTCACCGTGCCACGCAGGGACAACCCCGCGCTGGTGGACACCTGATACTGGTTGATTTCGCCATCCATCGCGCTGGCGCGGAAATTCTCACCGGCCTCGTAGTAGACCTCTGCCGTGTCGATGCCAGCATCCTTCGCGGCAGCCAGCACACGGTCAATAAACAGATTCATATCCATCTTTACAAGCCCTCCTTAACGTCCGCCCACGGTGAGGCTGCTCACGCGGATCATCGGCTGACCCACATCAGTGGGAACGCTGCCGCTCATGGAGCCGCACATGCCCTGGGCCAGATCGAGGTTCTTGCCCACCCGGTCGATCTTCAGCAGCACCTCGCTGCCGCGGCCGATGAGGGATGCTCCGCGCACGGGATGCGCGATCTTGCCATCCTTGACCAGATAGCCCTCGTTGACGGCGAAATTGAATTCGCCCGTGGCAGGATTGACGGAGCCGCCGCCCATCTTCTTGGCATAAAGGCCGTCACCCATGGAGGCAATCATCTCGGCCTCATCGTCATGGCCGGGCGCGATAAAGGTGGAGCGCATACGGCTGGTGGGCGCAAAGGCATAGGACTGGCGGCGGGAGGAACCGGTGATGGGCATGTTCATGCGGCGGGCCCCCAGACGGTCGATCATGTAATTCTTGAGGATGCCGTTCTCTACCAGCACGGTGCGCTGAGTGGGGGTGCCCTCATCGTCCACGTGGAGCATGCCCCACTGGTTCACGATGGTGCCGTCATCAATGGCGGTGACGCAGTCGCTGGCGATTTTTGACCCCAGCTTGCCCGCAAACTCAGACACGCCGATGCTCACGCTGGTCGCCTCCAGCGAATGACCGCAGGCCTCGTGGAAGATCACGCCGCCAAAGCCATTGTCGATGACCACGGGCATCATGCCGGCGGGACACACGGGCGCATGCAGCATGGTGATGGCCTGCTTCGCAGCGGTTTCACCCACCAGTTCGGGGTTGATGCGCTCATCGAAGATTTCAAAGCCCATCATCGCGCCGGGAGCATCATGGCCTGTCTGATTCTCCGCGCCATTGCTGGCCACCGTCGCCACAGAGAGGCGGGTGCGGACGCGCTGATCAGTCACGAACACGCCCTCGGTATTGCAGATGAGCACATTCTGCACATGATCGGCGTAGTTGGCCGCCACCTGCACGATCTCGTTGGAAACGCGGCGTGCAGCAGCCTCGGCGGCACGAATTTTCTCGGCCTTGACGGCAGCCTTCACGTCGGTGGGCATGAGGCGGATTTCCTCAGGGCGGGCGGCATTCCAGGCCTTGAAGGGCTGAACGATGCAGCCGCTGCCCCCCTTCACCGCCGCTGCTGCCTGGCGGGCGCAGGCCATCAGGCCCTCGCGGGAGGTGTCGTTGGTATGCACGTAGACGGCGTTGGTGCCGCTGAACACGCGCACACCTGCGCCATGCAGACGGCCCGTATTCGCCGTTTCGATGCGGCCGGAACGCATCATGATCGTGTTGTCAATGCGGTCTTCCACAAAGATCTCCGCAAAGTCGCCGCCGGTGCGGACTGCTTCCTGCAGCACCTCGCGAGCGATGTTCTGGTCAAGCATGTCATTCAATCCTTTCTTGCACCATTGTGCTTTGATTATATGATAACAGATGGAGGGCAGTTTGTCCAGATGTGGATTGGCGGGGCAGGGTGACCTCATTTTAGCGAGAGCCTCCGTGGGGCAGGGGTCCTGCCCCACGCGAAGGGCTTTCAGCCCTCCCGACACCCGTTTCGCAATGGCGTTGGATGCCTTCGTTTGGGGTTGCGCACGTGATTGTTGGAGGGACAAACTCTACTTGTGCTTTGTTGGTCACGCTTTGGCTCGGCCCCCTCCTGCAGAGGGGGACGGGAGTCACTGGGGACCAAAGGCCTGTCCTGCTACCAGAGGGCTATCACTGATGGATGAAGTTTTCTCCCCTTCAGCAGTTCCGCTGTACGGAAACAGGATCAGACTCGTCAGGGATGGCCGCATCCTCCAATGCTGTGCGGATGTGCGTCAGCTCCTGCGATGCAAGCTCGTCATGCGTTTGGGCGGGGGCCTTGACGCCTGCTGTGTGGTATGCGTATGCCGCTGCACCGTAGAAGGTGAAGCCCAGGGCATTGGTTGGCGTGGTAATCACTGCTGCCGCCGTGGCAATAGCGCGCTTTGCCGCCTGGCGGACGGGCTCCGTTTCCTCCTGGGCAGCGGTTCGCGCATCCTTGAGGAGGGGCTTCACGGCCTTGATGGACGTCTCGTCATGCAGGTGGGATCGCACGGCTTCAAGGGCAGCCACGAGGCGGGCGTCCTTCCCGGCAATGGGCAGATAATGGGCTGCGGCATAATCCGCAGCGAAGGCGGCGAGGGGTTGGCTGCTTTGGGTTCCAATCAGGCGCATCAGCCGGAGGATCTCCGGGTAATCGACGCTGCCCAGCATTTTGCGAAGGGCCATGGTTTTCATCCTTTCACACCGTCATAACGAACAGAGACGGGCGACGCCTGCTGTCGGCATCGCCCGTCCGGATCACGCTTTATGTATAAAGGAGCCAGAAGTAGATATACGCCGGGATCACCGCCGCCAGCGTGAAAGGAATACCGATGCGGGTGAAGTCGCTGTTCTTGACCTCATAGCCCTCGCGGCGCAGGATGCCGATACCGGTGATGTTGGCCGATGCGCCGATGGGGGTACAGTTGCCGCCCAGCGTCGCGCCGGAGAGGAGACCGAAATACAGGATCGTCGGCTCGATGCCCAGGGTCGCAGCCAGGCCCGTCACCACAGGCAGCATGGTGGCCGTGTAGGGAATATTGTCAATGAAGGCCGAGATCAGCACGGAGGCCCAAACGATCACCGTGTACAGCACAAACACATTGCCGCCGCCCAGCTTGGCCAGCAGATTCGCCGCCGCATCGATCACGCCCATGTGAGTGATACCGCCGATCATCAGGAAAAGGCCGGTCAGAAGGCCAATGGTCTCGAAGTCGATGGCCTTCATGGGGCCGACAACCGCATCCAGCTTGCGTTTTTTCGCCAGATTGTACACCACGCCGATCACCAGCAGCGTCAGGCAGATCAGGCCATTGGTGACATCCGGCTTGTTGGGAATGAAGGATGCCACGATCAACAGCACGATGGTGCCCAGCAGCAGCACGGTAGGCACATAGTCGGTCACCACGGTACGGTTGTTGCTCCTGGGGATGGGCTTCTTTTCCTTGCGGAACAGCCAGGCCAGGATGATCGCAGAAGCCACCGCGCCCAGCTCCACGGCAAAGAAGATGCCGGGCTTACCCTGATAGAAGAAGAAATCCAGGAAGCTCATATCCGCATAAGAGCCCAGCATGATGGCCGTGGTATCACCCACCAGCGTCGCCGCGCCCTGGAGGTTGGAGGATACCGCAATGCCGATGATGAACGGCACAGGATTCGTGTTGAGCTTCTTGCAGATGGCCAGCGCCACCGGCGCCACCATCAGCACCGTGGCCACATTATCCACAAAGGCGGAAATGATGCCCGCAAACAGCGCCAGCGCCACCGCTGCCATCTGGACGCTGTGCACCTTCTCCATGACCAGGTCAGCCAGCAGCGCAGGCATCTTGCTGTCGATGAACAGCTGCACCAGACCCATCGTGCCGGCAATCATCATCAGCACATTCCAGTCGATGGCAGTGCCAATGTGATCAAGAGGCAGCATCCCCGTTGCGATGAAGATCGCCGCAGAGCCCAGCGCGATATACGGGCGATACTTGCTGAACATCAGCATCAGAACATAGGTTATAGCAAACAAAGCAATGGCATATGGCATTGACAACGCCCTCCCCTGCAAATCGTACGCGCCCAGTATAGCACATCCGCCCGCCTGCGCACAAGCAGAAAGTCCAGGATACTGGCAGAAATTCCTCAAAAAAGCAGAACACATGCCTTCCCCTGCAGGATTTCTTCCTTTGGGCAGGAATCCTGCCATCCAGCAGCGAATCATACGAACAAACGACGAACACGGAGGGCATCATGGAGCTTTGGGATTTGTACACCCGTGACCGCCGCTTGACGGGTGAAACGCATATTCGCGGCGAAAAGCTGCCGCTGGAACGATATCATCTGGTGGTGCATGTATGGATCAGAAACAGCCGGGGCGAATGGCTGATCAGCCAGCGAGCCGCGAGCCGTCCAACCTTTCCGCTGATGTGGGAGAGCGTGGGCGGCAGCGTCACCGCAGGCGAAGACAGCCTGACCGGAGCCATCCGCGAGGCCAAGGAGGAAGTCGGCGTTGACCTTGACCCCGCCAATGGACGCATGGTCAGCACCACCGTGCGCGAGCATTTCCAGGACATCAAGGACGACTGGCTTTTCCTGTACGACGGCGAAACCAACCTGCAAAACGCCACCACGGACGAGGTTGCGCAGATGCGGTGGATGACCGTCCCGGCAATTCGCAATCTGTACGACGCAGGCGAGCTGGTGCATACCCTGGCCTACTTCTTCGATGACCCGGAGCTGGGAGGGAAACAGTGATGGACTTCCGCCACATCACCCCCTGCGGCGAATGCTGCGCGGGCTGCCAAAAGAAGGCACAGGGACTGTGCCGAGGCTGCCTTGAAAGCGGCGGGCATTGCGAGGAATGGGCGCAGTCCGGCACCTGCCCGACCTTCGCCTGCGCCAGGAAGCACGGCGTACTATTCTGCGGCATATGCCCGGAATTCCCCTGCGATCACCTGCCGATGCGCAAATGGAGGCCGGATTGCGTGGCGGAATTGACAGCACTGGCGCAAGAATATCAAATGGAGAGGACTGCCATGGATATCAATCGCATCAAGGAAAATGCCATCCAATGGGCGCGCAGCTATGAAGATACAGCAGCCTATTCCGGCTGGTGTCTGTCCTTTATCGAGGATGCTGTGGAAAAAAGCAACGGTATTGAGCTTTTCGGCGGAGATTCCGCCACAGCATCTGCACTCCTGTACAGCGACGGAATACGTCAAGGCACACCGGAAGCAGGTGCATTTGTGTTCTATGACTGTCACGGCAGCGTCAACGGAGATCCCGTCAATTGGGGGCACTGCGGCCTTTGCATCGGGGATGGACAGGTCATTCACGCATGGAATCAGGTACGCATTGATCCCTACCTTGCCATCGAGCAGCTCTCTCCTGCCCCCAGCTGGACCGCCCCTGTCTACATCGGTTGGGTACCGCTGGAAAGGGTGCTGGCGCAAAAGCCCTGAATCAACTGCACACAACAGCCGCCGGAGGACATTCCATCCCCCGGCGGCTCTTATTCTACCTTTTCAATTCCGAATCAGTACTCCGCCGCGCCCTTCAGGAACGCGCAGTAGCACTTGTACTCCTCCCACAGGTCAACCTTGCTGATGACCTCCCAGGGAGCATGCATGCTCAGCACCGGCACACCGCAGTCAATGACGCTCATGCCGTACTTGGCGCAGATGTATGCGATGGTTCCGCCGCCGCCGACATCCACGCGGCCCAGCTCGGCGGTCTGCCAGGAGATGTTCGCCTCATCGCAGATGCGGCGAACCTGAGCGACGAACTCAGCGTTGCAGTCGTTGGAGCCGGACTTGCCGCCTCGGCCAGTGAACTTGTTGAAGGTCACGCCGTTACCGACGATGGCGCTGTTCTTCTTCTCGAACACGCCGGCAAAGTTGGGGTCATAACCCGCGGACACATCGGAGGACAGCATGCGGCTGTTCTGCAGGCAGCGGCGCAGGGTGAGGGGCTTGTCTTCGCCCTTGATGGCGGCGCACAGCTCAGCCATGGTGTTCTCAAAGTACATCGCATCCATGCCTGTCGCGCCCACGGAGCCGATTTCTTCCTTATCAGTCAGCACCGCGCACAGGGTGTAGGCGGGGGTACCCTCATAGTCCAGCACAGCGGCCATGGAAGGATAGGCACAGACACGGTCATCATGGCCGTAACCGGCAATCAGGCTGCGATCAAAGCCCACGTCGCGGGCCTTACCGGCAGGCACGGCCTCGATCTCGGCGGAGATGAAATCCTCCTCCTCAATGTCGTACTTTTCCTTGAGGATGGCCAGGATCGCCTTCTTCACGGAAGCCTTGTCATTCTCCTTCACAGGCTCGGAGCCGATAATGATATTCAGCTGCTCACCCTCGACGACCTTCGCGGCGGTCTTGCCCATCTGATCAGCCGCCAGGTGAATCAGCAGGTCGGAGATGTAGAAGATAGGATCATTCTCATCCTCGCCCACGCTGAGGATCACGGTGGTGCCGTCCTTCTTGCAGAACACGCCGTGCAGCGCCAGAGGCGTGGCAACCCACTGGTACTTCTTGATGCCGCCATAATAATGGGTATCCAGGTAGGCGAAGTTCTCCTCCTCGTAGAGGGGATTCTGCTTCACATCGATACGGGGAGAATCAATATGCGCGCCGAGGATGTTCATGCCGCGCTCAATATCGTTTTCGCCGATGACAAAGGCCATGAAGCACTTGTTCATCCAGTTGCGGTAGACGCGGTCACCGGCCTTGATGGCCTTGCCCTCGCGGATAAGCTCCATCATGTCCACAAAGCCAGCTTCCTTGGCCTGACGGACAGACTCCGCCACGCACTCGCGCTCAGTCTTGCCTGCATCAAGATACTTCTTGTAAGCGTCGGCAAAGGCGTTGAGCCGGGCCTTCTCGCCCTCAGCCAGCTGTTCCCAGGCATTTTTCCTGTACATCATTATTTCTCCTTCATTCGTCATAATTCCGCATATCGCGGCATTGTGTTCATTATACGCCTTTTGGGGTAAAAAGACAAGCCCTTATCATGGGAGGCATCCCTGCGCTGGCGCAGTAGCCTTTGGGCCGCGCTTGCTGCGCTCGCGCGAAAAAAAACGGACGCCCATGCTGGACGTCCGGCGCAGTGAATCAATCACTTGGTGGGGAACTTGAAATAGTTGCGGGCGTTGCTGCAGCTGATGCCCTTGACGATCTCACCCAGGATGTCGTAATCCTGCGGGAAGCGGCCGTCCTCGACCCATTCGCCCAGCAGGCGGCACAGGATGCGGCGGAAGTACTCATGGCGGGGATAGCTCAGGAAGGAGCGGCTGTCGGTCAGCATGCCGACGAAGCCCGCCAGATAGCCCAGGCTGGCCAGGGAGGACAGCTGGTTGGTCATGCCGGTGAAGTGATCGTTGAACCACCAGGCAGAGCCGTGCTGAATCTTGCTGACAGCCTCCGGGCCCTGGAAGCAGCCGCAGAGGGTATCAATGGCCTGATCGTCAGCAGGATTCAGGGAATAGAGGATGGTGCGGGGCAGACCACACTTGACCTCCACCGCACCCAGATAGGCCGCCATCTGATCCACTGGGGCATAGTTGTTGATGGTGTCATAGCCGGTGTCGGGGCCCAGGATGGCATACTGGCGCTGATTGTTGTCGCGGCGGCAGCCATAGTGGAGCTGCATCGTCCAGTCAAGCTTCTTGTACTCCTCGCCGAAGAAGAGCATGCAGGCGGTCTTGTACTGGGCAACCTCCATGTCGGTCACGGTCTCGCCAGCTGCCTTCTTGGCGAAGATGGCCTCCACCGTCTCGTCGGAGGCGGGCTCGAAGACCACATAGTTCAGGCCGTGGTCGGACAGGCGGCAGTTGTTCTCATGGAAGTAGGCCATGCGCTTGGCAAGCGCAACCTTTACGTCTGCGAAGGACTTGATCTCCATCTCCGCCGCGGCAGCCAGCTTGGCAATATAATCCATGAAATCGGGCTTTTCGATGTTCACGGCCTTGTCGGGACGCCAGGCGGGCAGCACATTGGTCTTAAAGGAATCATCCGCCAGCAGCTTCTTGTGCCACTCAAGGGTGTCGATGGGATCATCGGTGGTGCAGATGGTCTCGACATTGCTCATGGCAATCAGGCCGCGGGAAGTATAGCCAGCCTCCGCCAGCTTGGCGTTGCACAGGCTCCAGACCTCATCGGCGGTCTTGGCGCTCAGCACGCCGTGGTAGCCGAAGAAGCGCTGAAGCTCCAGGTGCGTCCAGTGGTACAGCGGATTGCCGATGCCCTTGCCCACAACCTCGGCCCACTTGCAGAACTTCTCGTAATCCGAGGCGCCGCCGGTGATGTAGTACTCATCCACGCCGGCACAGCGCATCAGGCGCCACTTGTAGTGATCGCCACCCAGCCACACCTGGGTGATGTTCTCATAGCGCACATCGTCCCAGATCTGCTGGGGAGCGAGATGGCAATGATAGTCGATGATGGGGCACTGAGCCGCGTAGTCATGATAGAGCACGCGGGCAGTTTCGGTGTTCAGCAGGAAATCCTTGTCCATGAAAGCTTGCATGGCTCATTCTCCTTACATGTTGTTATATCAGCCGCCCGAACCATGGGCGGAAGAGAAACTGATTTACCGGGTGGATTCACGTTTGACCAGCTCGCCCGTGAAAACGGTCTTCTGGGGCATTTCCTTGCCGGAGAGCACACCCAGCATCGTATCGACAATATGCTCGCAGATGGCCAGAAGCTTGTTGTCCACGCTGGTCAATTCGGGCTCTGCGCAGGGGCAAAGGCTGGAATTGTTGTAGCCGATGACGGACAGATCCTCCGGCACGCTGCGTCCGGCAGCGCGGGCGTACTTGAGCGCGCCGACGGAGAGGATATCCTCACTGGTGAACACGGCGTCGAAGGCAAGGCCGTCCTTTTCCAGCTGCAGGAGGGTATCCCGCACCTGATGGACGCTGGACTTATCGTGGTCGAAAAAGCACAGGAGCTTCTCGTCCACCGGCATGCCGCGCAGCTCATGGGCGTCACGATAGCCCTGGAGCTTCTTGCGGCCGGAATAATTGTTGGAATGGTACAGATACAGCACGCGCCTGCAGCCGCTGTCCAGCAACGAGAGCGTCGCCTCGGTCACGGCACGCTGATCGTCGCACAGCACGCAGTAGACGTTCTCACAGGGGAAGGAACCGTTGAGCAGGATGATCGGCACATGGCGCGCCGCATCACGGATGTAATCATTATCCTCGCTGTTGTCCTCAATGAAGGAGGAGCCCATGAGCACCACGCCGTCCACATGGCGGGATTTGAGCAGTTCGACACCCTGCACGCGGGCCGAAAGCTCCTTGCCCGTGCAGGAAAGCAGACAATCGTAACCCTTGAGGCGGAAGGAGCGCTCCAGGAAGGTCAGCGCCTGCGCCAGGTAGGGATCGGAGGCGTCGGGGCACAGAAGGCCGATGGTCTTCATCGTGTTCAGGCCCAGGCCGCGCGCAAAGGCGTTGGGCACATAGCCTGTCCCCTCGATCACCGCCATGACCTTGCGGCGCGTCGCCTCGGAAACATGGGGGCTGTTGTTGAGCACACGGGATACCGTCGCGATGGATACGCCTGCCCTCCGGGAAATGTCGTAGATATTCATCGCTGCAACATCCTTTCCGTGTGGTGTAAGTATTTTCAGCCAGCATTCGTGTTTATTATACACGCTCCGCCCCCAATTTGCAACAGGATTTTCACAGCTTTCACGCCCATTTCAACATAATTTATTTGCAGATGGCCGCGTGAAAGGATTGACGGAAAGAGAAAAAGAGAGTAAAATGATGATGCGTGTAATGTAATCGTTTACACGCTCATGAAAACTGATTGATCATTTAATGGAGGGATACACCTATGGATCGACTGACCGCCGCCATGGCTCCCGCTGCGCAGCGTCCCGTAAAAGTGCTGCAGTTTGGCGAGGGCAACTTCCTGCGCGCCTTCGTGGACTACTTTATCGATATCGCCAACGAGAAGAGCGATTTCAACGGCTCCGTGGTGCTGGTGAAGCCCATCACCTTCGGCAGCCTTGACATGTTCCACGAGCAGGATTGCCGCTACACCGTCGTGCTACGCGGCCTGGTGGAGGGCGAGGCCGTGGAGCAGAGCCGTCTGGTGACCTCCGTGTCTGACGCTGTGGACGCCTATGCCGAGTATGAAAAGTACAGCGCCTACGCCAAGTGCGAGACGCTGCGCTACATCGTCTCCAACACCACCGAGGCCGGCATCGTGCTCAAGGAGGACGATGATTTCAATGCCTGCCCGCCCGCGTCCTTCCCCGGCAAGCTGTGCAAGTTCCTCTACGAGCGCGCCGAGCACTTCGGCTACGCCCAGGACAAGGGCCTGGTCATGCTGCCCGTGGAGCTGATCGACGACAACGGCATCATGCTCAAGAAGTGCGTCAAAGCCCTGGCGAAGATCTGGAACCTGGGCGAAAAGTT
>JAFUOR010000030.1 GCA_017481825.1 Clostridia bacterium | reverse complement strand
CATGCTGACGCCCTTCATGCCCTGCGGCGCGAAGCTGCCTGTCATCGCTCTGTTTGCCGGCGTGTTCTTTGGTGACGCCTCCTGGGTTGGCACGCTGATGTACTTCGTGGGTATCCTGCTGATCTTCCTGGGCGCGCTGCTGGTGAACAAGATTGCCGGTCATAAGAGCCGCAAGTCCTTCTTCATCATGGAGCTGCCCGAGTATAAGCTGCCCTCCCTCAAGCGCGCCTTCATCTCCATGTGCTCCCGCGGCTGGGCTTACATCGTCAAGGCCGGTACTATCATCCTGCTGTGCAACACGGCTGTGCAGATCATGCAGTCCTTCAACTGGTCCTTCCAGCTGGTGGAGGAAGGCATGGAGAATACCTCCATCCTCGCCAGCATCGCTTCTCCCTTCGCCTTCCTGCTGATCCCGCTGGGCTTTGGCGTGTGGCAGCTGGCGGCTGCGGCCATCACCGGCTTCATCGCCAAGGAGAACGTTGTGGGCACCATCGCTGTGTGCTATGGCATCACCAACTTCATCGATGTGGATGAGCTGGCGCTGACCGGTGGTGCAACCGAGGTCGCGGCGATCCTGGGCCTGACCAAGGCGGCTGCTCTGGCCTGCCTGATGTTCAACCTGTATACGCCTCCGTGCTTCGCTGCGATCGGCGCAATGAACTCCGAAATGAAGGACAGGAAGTGGCTCTGGGGCGGCATTGCGCTCCAGCTGGCTACTGGCTATACCATCGGCTTCCTGGTCTATCAGATCGGTACCCTCATCACCAGCGGCACCCTGGGTTCCGGCTTCATCGGCGGCCTGATCGCCGTGGCGGCCTTCGTTGCCATCGTGATTGCGCTGATCCGCAAGACCAACCGAGAGCTGAAGAACGAATACAAGCTGGGCGCCAACGCCTGATAAAAGGAGGTAAGTCTGATGCAGGACGTGATTCTCGTTCTGATCCTGGCCGTCATTATCGGCCTGGCAGCATGGTATGTGATTAAAGCCAAGAAGAGCGGCCGCAAGTGCATCGGCTGCCCGGACGGCGCCCATTGTCCCCACAGCGGCACGAGTGAGTGCAGCTGCGGCAAAAAGTAAATAAAGCTCGCTCTCAGTGCAAGGCTGAGAGCGAGTTTTTATGTAGTTTTGCGAGATACTGATATTTCATATTTTCGTAATTCCAAAATTACCTTACAAAACCTCTTGACGTATCAGCTTTGATTTGGTAATATGGAAATACGGAATTCCAAATCAACAAAAATCAGGAGGTATCCCATGGAACGCGATTATGCCGCAGAAATCGACGCCCTGCAACAACAGATGGCTGAAGTGAAGGATACGCTTACGAAATATCTGCCCTGCATCACCAAGGCTGACACCATCGAAAATCTCGCCCAGCTTGCCAGTGGGCAGAACGCCCCCAACCCGACCGTTGGGCATGTGGAAAAGATGGGAAACATGCATCCCCATCCGGAAATCTCTGCTATCCTGAGCGACCTGGAAGACAGCTGCGGTCAGTCCGGCTCCAGCGGACGCATTACCTACATCGGCGTGTTTGCCTCCGGCGGACGGCAGTCCACCTGGGTGAAGAACGACCTTAACACTGATGGACTGCTCTCGCTGATCGAAAACCGCACGGCGGAGAAAATGCTGGCTTGCATCGGCTCCAATGACCGCTTGAACATGCTTCTGGCCATCCTCCGCAAGCCCCGCACCGTGGCAGAGCTGGTCAGCGACTGCGGCTTTTCCTCTACCGGGCAGGTGTACCATCATCTGAAGCCTCTGCTCATGGCCGATCTGGTCATTGAGGACAAGAAGCAGCGCGGCAGCTACATTATTCAGCCTCATCGCGTTCAAGGTGTGATCATGCTGCTGGCAGGCATTGCCGACCTGGTGGACACGACATACACACAGGGGGCTTTTTAACCACGGGGCAAAAAGCGCAAGCGCATACAGAATATTGATGATCCTGCCGCCTCTCACGGCTGAAAGAGAACAGACAAGCTTGGGCGGCGTGAGGCGACCGCAGGGCGACTTCAATCAAATTTCCATTTTTGACAATGGAAAAAAAGGTTGGCATACACACCGGTCACGAAACGGGTGTCGATAGGGCTGAAAGCCCTTCGCGGGTGGAGGGCAGAGCCCTCCCGGGGTGCAGGGGCGGCGCCCCCGCACGCCGGAGGCCCTCGACGAGGTTGCGCATTGACTTCCCACAGCGATCCCGGTATAATATCCACAGAAAGGACGGTGATCTCCGCATGCCTAAAATCAACTGGGGTGAGAAGCTCGAAACCAAGATCAGCATGCTCCCCGAAAGCCCTGGCTGCTACCTGATGAAGGATGCGGAGGGCACCATCATCTATGTCGGCAAGGCGGTCAATTTGAAGAACCGCGTGCGCTCCTATTTCCGTGATACGGAGCACACCCCCAAGGTTGCGGCGATGATCAGTCATATCGACGATTTCGATATCCTCCTGTGCGATTCCAATCTGGAGGCGCTGTGCCTGGAGTGCAACCTCATCAAGCTGCACAAGCCGTACTATAACATCCTCCTGAAGGATGACAAGCATTATCCCTACCTGCGAGTGAATTTGAAGGAGCCCTTTCCTCGTCTGGAGCTGGCACGGCGCATAGAACAGGAGTCCGGACGGCAGAAGGACGGTGTGAAGTACTTCGGCCCCTACATCGGCGCTACGGCAGTCAGGCAGGTGATCGAGGCGGTGCGCGGCGTGTTTCCGCTGCGAACCTGCCGCAAGGAACTGCCGCTGAAGACGCCCTCCCGGCCCTGCGTCAACTATGAGATTGGCAAGTGCATGGCGCCCTGTGCGGGCAAGTGTACCGAAGAGGCCTACTGGGACATGATGGACGGTGTGCTGGCCTTCCTGGGGGGAGACTACCAGCAGGTGCTCAAGGTGCTGCGCAAGGACATGATGGACTGCGCTGCCAGAATGCAGTACGAGCGCGCCGCCGCCCTTCGCGACAAGATCCGCGATGTGGAGGGCCTGATGGAACGCCAGATTGCCATCCAGACCGACAGGAGCGAGCAGGATATCATCGCCCTGGCCCAGGATGGTCTGGACGCGATGGTGCATATTTTCTACGTCCGGGGCGGACGCATGATCGGCGGCGACCATTTCGCCCTCCCGCGCGAGGGCAGCGAGGATGCGGGCGAGGTGATGGCTGAGTTCATCACCCAGTACTACGAGGACGGCAACCTCATTCCGCGCCATGTGCTGGTTCAGTCCTTGCCCGAGGGGACGAAGGACCAGCTTGAATTGTGGCTGCGTCAGCAGAAGGGGAGCGCTGTGAGCCTGGCCACGCCCAAGCGCGGCGAGAAGCACGACCTGATCCTGCTGGCTGCCAAGAACGCTGCCGACGCCCTGGAAAAGCGTAACGCCCGCGCATCCATCAGAGAGGAGCGCACCACCGGTGCTGCGGCAGCTCTGGGACGCGCCCTTGGCCTGCCGAATCCGCCACGGCGCATCGAGGGCTATGACATCTCCAACACCCAGGGTGTGCTGAGCGTTGCCAGCATGGTGGTTTTTATCGATGGCGTGGCTGCGAAGAAGGAATACCGCCGCTTCCGCATCAAAACCGTCGAGGGCGCGAACGATTTTGCCTCCCTGAACGAGGTTCTGGGCCGGCGCTTTGAGCATGGCCTCCGCGAAAAGGCTGAACGTGAAGCCGCAGGGCTTAGCCCCATCGGCGGCAAATTCAGTGATCTGCCCGATCTGGTTCTGATCGACGGCGGCCCCCAGCAGCTGCGCTTTGCCCGGCAGGCACTGCTGGATATGGGGGTGAAAGTGAAGGTCGGGCTCAAGCCCAACGAGCAAGGAGATTGCTTGCAATCGGCTTGCGAAGCCTGCGACGCGCCGGAAGGCATGGGGCAGGCCGAATTGAAGGTCGGGCTCAAGCCTGACGAGCAAGGAGATTGCTTGCAATCGGCTTGCGAAGCCTGCGACGCGCCGGAAGGCGTGGGGCAGGCCGAATTGAAGGTCGGGCTCAAGCCCGACGAGCAAGGAGATTGCTTGCAATCGGCTTGCGAAGCCTGCGACGCGCCGGAAGGCGTGGGGCAGGCCGAAGTAGCCATGTTCGGCCTGGCGAAAAAGCAGGAGGAGATATTCCTGCCTGATCGCGAGGAGCCCATCCTTCTGGATCACCACACGCCGGAGCTGCACCTGATCCAACGCATCCGCGACGAGGCGCACCGCTTCTGTATCACGCACCACCGGGGGCTTCGCGGTAAGGCGAGCATCCACAGTCAGCTGGAGGACATTCCCGGCATCGGCCCCAAGCGCCGCAAGGCCCTGCTGACCAGGCTCGGCTCCCTCAAAGCCATCCGCGAGGCCACAGAGGAGCAGCTGATGGCCGTGCCGGGCATGAACAAGACCGCCGTGCAGGCGGTGATGGCGTGGGCAGCGAAGAAGGAATGAGAAGTTGCAAATTCAAAAAACTCCCGGACGCTTTTGCGTCCGGGAGTTTGCGCTTTACTCCGCAGGAATATATTCGCCATAAATAAACTCATGCAGGGCCTGAATGTTCTCCTTGAGCCTCGCGGTGGTGCGGAAAGCCACGACGCTTGCGCCGCTTTCGGTTTCGTCGTATTTCCACGTGTCGTCCAGTGGGATGCGGCTCTGCTCCAGCAGGCTCTCGCCGGTGCCGATCTTGTTCATGATGCCGCTCTGCAAAACGCCCAGGGCCAGGCTGAACATGTCGCTGGCACTCATATTGGTCTTGGCGTAGGGCAGGCAGGTGCTCAGCAGATCAAGGAGCTTGTCGTAGTTCATGCCGTCTTCAAGCACCTTGTTCAGCAGAATCTCCATCAGCTTGCGCTGACGGCCCGTGCGGGCAAAATCGTTGTCGATGGAGCGCACGCGGGCATACATGACCGCCTGGATGCCGTCCAGATGCTGCACGCCGTCGATCTTCTCCAGGGGGACGCGCTCATAATCGTCATCCTGATTGTCGTAGGCGGGCGGATTCTTTTTGATGTAGGCATTGATGGCGTTCGCTTCCTTGGCGGTCATCTCGATATCCACGCCGCCCAGGGCGTCGATGATGGAGGCCAGGCCGTAGAAGTTGATCACGATATACTTCTCAATGTTCAGCTCGAAGTTTTTGTTGATCGTGCGCATCGCCAGCTCGCCGCCGCCACGTTTGTAGGATACGTTGATGCGGTTCTTGGATTTGTAGCCGGGGATGGTGACATACAGGTCGCGCAGGACGGAGGTCAGCTTGATGGAGCCGGTGTCCTTGTTGATGGACACGATGATCTGCACGTCGCCATGCTGGTTGTGCTTGGTGAGATCCAGTGCGCGGCTGTCGATGCCGATGAGCAGGATGTTGACTACGTTGTCCGGCAGATTCTCGTTCAGGTCGAGATTGTCCGGATCGACGGTATCGTCAATCTCCGCGTCGAGGATTTCGATCTCCTCCTCCATTTCATCGGAGATAAAGAACTCTTCCTCTTCGCTGGTGTCGGCCTCCTCCGTCACGGATTCCGCCTCTTCCGTTTCCCCTGCGTTCATGTCGATGGTATCCTCGCCAAAGGCCACGCAGCCAAACAGCATCAAAAACGCCAGCAGCAGCGCCGTCAGTCTCTTCATCATGGTCGTTCCCTCCTTGGTGGATTGGTACTATTATAATGGCATATCCGATAAATTGCAACCTTTTGATGGGGATTGTTACACGCGGCGGCAGACGGGCGACCAGCGGCCGCCTCCACGGATGCCATTGCGACATGCCGCAATGGCGTGCATTGCCCGTCGTTGTCACTTTTCCTGATTCAATTCATCCAGCGAGAGCTCAAACGAGGGCATGAACTCGCGCAGAAAATCCCTGACCTCGGGCATGTCGATTTCCGCCAGACCTTTGCGGATGGCCTCGCCTGCGGCGTCGAATTCGCGGTTGCCGGCGCGCTTTTCCTCGATGCACTTGGCGTAGGCACTGATGGAGTCCGCCGCCTTCACGACCCGGTGGGCATAGTCTTTCCCCTTGGCGAAATAGGGCGCAAAGGCTGGGCGCATATCCTCGGGCAGCATGGTCAGGAGGCGCTGGTTCGCCATGGCCTCCACATCGCGGTAGGCGCCGCGCAGCTCGTCCGAGTGGTACTTGACGGGTGTGGGCATATCGCCGGTGATGACCTCCGACGCATCGTGGTAGACTGCCATGGTCACGATCGTCTCCGGGGAGCAGTCGCGTCCATAGCGGTCACGCCCGATCACGGCGATGGCATGGGCGATCATCGCCACTTGCAGGGAGTGCTCCGCATCGTTTTCCGGCATGAGGGAACGCATCAGGCCCCAGCGGCGGATGTAGCGCAGGCGGGACAGATAGGCAAAAAAGTGGTGCATAAACAGACCTCCGATCTTTCGACACCATTGTAGCAAAAAAAACGTGAAATGGCGAGAGGAAAATTGAAGAAAGATACTTGCGGTGGATACATGGCGGCATCCCCAATAAAAAGAGCGCAGCTGTTTCACTGCGCTCCTGATGCGTGGCTTAATCCTTCATGTTTGCGTCTTCCAGGGTTGAGGGGATATCATGCCAGATAACCGCCTCAACGTGTCCCACGATCATATCCCTGGGCACCGGGCCGACCCGGCTGGAACGGCTGTCGTTGGAATTGTTGCGGTTATCGCCCATCAGGAAATAATTCCCCTCCGGCACGGTGTAGGGGCCGTAATCATAGTTCATCCGCTCGTGCAGAAACTTCTCCGGGATCAGCTCGCCGTTGACATAGAGGTATCCGCCCTTGATCTCGATGGTATCGCCGGGCAGCCCCACCACGCGCTTGACGAAATTCGTGCTGCCGCGGTCAGGATAGCGGCAGACCACCACGTCGAAGCGCTCCGGATTGCCGCCCAGGGTCACGTACTTGCCAAAGATGTTCGACGTGCCGTAGCTCGTCTTGGATACATACATGATCTCGCCGTGATGCAGCGTGGGATACATGCTGTCGCCATCCACGCGCACGGGCTCAAAGATGAATGTGCGTATCACAAAAGTGATCAGCACCGCTGCTGCGAGGGCCGCGACCCACTCCAGCAGCTCCCGCTTGAGGGTCTTCTTGGGCTTGCCGTTCTTGTCCAGCTTGACTTCGGGCTCCTTCTTGCCGACCTCAGCGGTCTTCTGCTCCAGTTCCATATCAGCCATAAGGTACCTCTCCTTCAATCGCATAAAACGTATGTCACTATCATAAACGCGATATCGTGACGATTTCATGCATAAATTGTGAATTTTCGGATAACAATATCAGGCATCACCATTGAGCCAGAAGGCGGGTTTGACGTTGGCGGCCTCGTTTTCGGCGTCGATGTCCAGCACCATCAGGCTCTTTTCGCCGGAGATACGCTTCTTGAGGGGCTTGGCCGTGGACATCACGAAGGTCATGCCCACAACGGTCACGCCGAATTCATGCATCAGGTCCACCATGCCCTTGGCCGTGCCGCCGCCCTTGAGGAAATCGTCCACGATCAGGCACTTCTGTCCTTCCTTCACCGCGCGGCGGGAGAGACTCATCGTCTCGATGCTGCCAGAGCCGGAGACGTAGTTGATGTTCACCGCGCTGCCCTCGTACACCTTCGAGGAGCGGCGGGCGATGACCAGCGGGACACCCAGCGCGTTGGCGGTGGCGTAGGCCACAGGGATGCCCTTGGTTTCCATGGTCAGCACAAAATCAGGGCTCTGGGCGTAGTATTCCGTTGCCATGATCTCGCCCATGCGGCTGACGATGTCAGGCGTGGACAGAATGTCGGAGTAATACAGGAAGCCGCCGGGCAGCACGCGCTCCGTCCCGGAGAGCCG
The DNA here is from genome assembly GCA_017481825.1 of Clostridia bacterium. Lineage (GTDB taxonomy): Bacteria > Bacillota > Clostridia > Christensenellales > Aristaeellaceae > UBA11524. The sequence goes on along the minus strand of JAFUOR010000030.1, from coordinate 42,724 downwards.
CTGGCACAGATCGCCGATGAACGCGCGGGATTCCGTGCGGCGAACCTTTGTGCGATAGCGTACGCCGCCTGCTGCGCCCGTCACCGTCTCCAGCTCGCCCAGGCCGAACTGGCTCACCACCTCGCGCAGGATGTCGATATCCTCGCTCATGGTGGATTTGGCAGCGCCAAAGAGGTCGCAGAAGTGCGACAGGGTGAAGATTCGGTTCGGAGCGTCTGAGAGGATCTTCATCATGGCGCTCATACGTTCATTGCGGCGGATCTTTTCCACGGGGCATACTCCTTATCATTGGTTGCAAAAACATAGGGCAGGACAGATACGGCCATTGACCATATCAATCCTGCCCATTATATCATAGCTCTGCGAATATTGGAATACCTAAAATGGGAAAATGTTCGTCTTTTTTGTGCACTTGATGCGCTTTTGTGCAGAGATGGCGAAGGGGTGACACTGCTCGCCCGCTGCGGTTTCAGTGCCCCTTACTTTCCCATCAGCTCCTTCAGCAGGTCAGAGGCATTGCCCTCCTCCATGAACACGTTGGTCTTCATGACGGACAGATCAAGCGTCGGCTCCTTACCGTAGAGCACCTTGTCGCAGTAGTCCAGGATCAGCTCCATGTCGCTCTGGAGGATGGCATGGCCGGACAGGTGCACGATCATGTTGTTCTGATCGCCTGCGCCCAGCACGTCCCAGGCGGGCTGCGCGCCCACAAAGGCCATCGTCTGACCCTCGACGTTGTTCCATTCCTCGCTCAGCACGCCGGTGATGACCACCATGTGACGGTCGGGGGAGGCAGAGAGGGCCTCCAGCATGTGCTGGTCGAAGGGAACCTGCTCCTGGGCGGTGAAGCGGCGGAAGTTGCCGCAGTACCAGTGATACGCACCCTCGGCACGCATGTTGCCCCAGCTTTCGCAGGTGCCGTTGGTCCACAGGCCGGTGCCGCTGCTGTTGGTGTAGCCAAGGGAGGTCAGATCGTAGGTTTTGCCCGCGCTGGAGTAGCGCAGCATGCCCAGTCCGCCCGCACCGGAACAGGAGGGGATGACGACCTTGATGCGCTCCTCATACGCACCGGCCACCGCCACGGACTTACCAAAGCGACTCACACCGCCCACGAGGCTGTATTCAGGGTTGATGCCCAGCGTCTCGCCTGCGCCCTGTTCAAGGGCGTCGATGATCTTGCTCACGCCCCAGGTCCAGGCCACCAGCGTGCCGGTCTGGGTCTTGTAGTGTTCGCCGTAAGGATACAGGGTGTAGAACGCGCCGGTGTAGGAGGAATCATCCGCCGCCACGGCGTAGGGAGAGTAGCCAAAGCCTGCGTAACCGCGGGTGGCAGCGTACTTGACAATATCGCTGGTGCCCCACCAGCTGTACTCGACGTAGTAGGGCCAGCCGCCCTCGGGAGCCTCGCCCGCAGGCAGGACGTAGGGCACGTAGAGCTGAACCTCCTTGCTATTGTTTGCCACGGTGATGACGAGCATGTCGTTTTGAGCCGTCCAGGTCAGCGTTTCGCCGGAGGTATCGGGCATGTAGCCGTACATGTAGTATTCGTACAGACCCTTGATTTCGGCGCGGCGCAGGGCCCAGTCCTCGGCGGTCTCGACCTTGGTGCCGTCCAGGAAGGTCATCAGGTCGGGCAGCTGGTACTGCATGGCGAGGCGCTCCGGAGGATCGTAGGGGCTGCCGTCATCAAGGTTGTTCAGCGCGTCGGAGAGGGCCAGGGCAGCGCTGTCAAGCTGCTCCTGGGTGGCGGCAGGGTCGAAAGCCAGCGCCTTGGCGGCATTCAGGGGTGCATCGACGCTCTCGCCGTTGACATACAGGGAAAGGTCGCGGCTTTCCGCCTTCTCAATCGCCAGACGCAGGGCATAAGGGTAGGCGGGCGTCGCGGCGTTCTCCGGCTTGCCGGTCAGCTCCAGGGTGCCAAAGAGGGATGTGTTCTGATACGCCAGACCTGTCGTATCATTCAGGCAGGGCGTGGCAGAGCGGTTGCCGCCCTTGCAGACGTTCACCTGCACGTCAAAGCCGGCGATGTGTCCGTTGGCGGGGGTGATGACCGCCCATTCCCAGGCACATTCGACGGTGTAGCCGGTATCGGTCACCGCTGCGGCGGTGTACCAGCGGCTCTCGCTGCCGTTGTCCACGCTGCGGTGGTTGGTGTAGGACACGCGGGTATGCATGTCATCCTGCTGATAGTAGGTGGTGCGGTTGCAGCGCTCATCCAGGAAGACCTCGACGGAATCCTGCATGTAGGGTGCGGCTGCTGTGTTGTCCAGGTTGGGATCGGTGATCTCCGCCAGGACGTAGAGGGCCTTGTCATCCCACAGGACGCGGACGCTGGCAGAGGTATCGCCGGCCTTGACCGGATAAGCAGGCGTGGAAGCCCAGACCTCATCGACCTGAGCATCGACGGTGGGCGTGCCCCACACAGCTGTGAAGGGCGCAGGCTCCTCCGCCGCAGCAAAGACCGGCAGAAGGGCAAGCAGGAGCAGAGCGGCGATGATCTTCATGGAAAAACCCCCTTTTTGTTTTATCAAATTCGGAATTCCGAATTTTTCAAAGCTGTACTTCCTCCAGTGCCGTCAGCACCTCCTGCCGGATTTCTGCGCATACGTCCAGCCATCTGACGGCGCAGCATTTGGCCAGATGTTCGTCCGGCAGAGACATGATGAGGTTGATGGTGGGCTTTTCGGCGCTGTCGGTCAGGGACATGAGCCATTCGTTCAGTCCGCACTGGCGCACGGTATCCGCGCCGGGCGCCTGGGGCAGCGGAAGCGTCGGGTCATAGCCGCCGGTCAGGTGCGCCAGCACGGTGGAGTAGGCCACCTGTACGCAGGCGCGCCAGCGCTCGGCCAGGAAGGTCATGGTGGTTCCGGCAGGCATGTAGAGCAGGAGATCCATGACCGTCGCGGCGCTTTCCAGCAGGCGCAGGTGGAGGCAGGTGCGCCCGTCTGGCAGCGTGAAGGACTCCGCCGGAGCCATCTGCTCCACCTGGAAGCGCTCCTGCCACGCCTTGGCGTGCTGGTCGATCAGCGCGCGCCTGCTGGCGGGAATGCGCTTTTCAAAGCTGCGCAGGATGAAATCGCCCTCGCCGGTGATCTCAATCAGATTCCCCAGCGGATGGGCGCGCATGCTGATCTGCCCCTGCTGCTCCATTTCCGAAAGGGCCAGCTGCATGGTGATGTAATTCATCAGATCTGCCTCCGACATGGCCTGCAAAAGCTGCATGGCGGTGACGGACCCCAGACGCTTGAGGGTGTAGAGGATAATGAGACGGTTTTCCGTCTCCGGGATATGCTTGCGGTCGATCATGAACTGCTCCTGACTTGTGTTTGCGTTGATTATACCACAAAAAAAGGGGATTGTAAATTCGGAATTGTGGTTGGAGGGGCAAGCGCAAAAAGCCCTCCAGGCAGCAAAGCCTGAAGGGACATGTCGTCATTGAAGGCTGCCTTCCGCTTACGCGATGAAGGGCTTGATGTCGTTGATCAGATCGTCGCAATCGTCGCAGTAAATCTCCATGGTCACGGGCTTGGACCAATCCAGGGAGAAGATGCCCAGAATGGACTTCGCGTCAACAACGTGGCGGCCGCTGCGCAGATCCATGTCGTAGGGATAGGCACCAACGATCTGCACGAACTTCGCGCCGTCGGTCATCAGATTCAGCTTGATGTTCACGGACTTCATTGTAGAAGCCACCTCCTTTATTCATTCAAGGGGGATTCCCTTGGTACGGGTCAAGTGTACCATTTTCCTTACAAAAAAGCAAGCATTTCCCAATAAGAAATTTCGTGGACTGTGGGCAAGGTGGACGGAAAATGGGCATTCCCTTTTGGTTGATTTTGTGGTATGATAAATAAGATTTTTTCACAGAAGGGGAGGATGCTGCATGGAGCGCGTGGAAGCCAGCGTGCTGGGTACGGTGTACCGCAACGATGAGAACGGTTACAGCGTCCTCATGGCCCGGGAGGGACGGCGGGAGATCACCATCGTGGGGACGCTGCCGGAGCTCACACCTGGCGAGCAGGCCATCTTCACCGGCGAATGGGTGGAGCATCCCCAATACGGCCGCCAGCTCAAATGCACGGGCTGCACATTGCAGATGCCTACGACGCTCCTGGGCATTGAGCGCTATCTGGGCAGCGGCCTCATCCACGGCGTCGGCCCCAGCACGGCGAAGATGATCGTCAACCACTTCGGCGAGGAGACGCTGACCGTGCTCTCGGAGCATCCGGAGCGGCTGCAGGAAGTGCCCAAGATGGGCAAGAAGCGCTGGAAGCAGATCGCCGAGGCCTTCCGGGAGCAGCAGGGCGCGAGGGAGGCGATGGTCTTCCTGCAGTCCTACGGCATCCCGGCGACGCTGGCGGTGAAGATCAGCAAGATATATGGCGAGCGTACCCCCGCGGTCATCCGGGAGAATCCCTACCGCCTGTGCGAGGATCTGGAGGGCGTGGGCTTCCTGACGGCGGACCGCATCGGCACGGCCCTGGGCGTCGCGCCTGACAGCGAGGGGCGCATCTGCTCGGCGCTGAAATATGTGTTGAAGGAAGTCTCTGTGTCGATGGGCCATGTGTACCTGCCGCGCAGGGAGCTGATTCAGCGGGCCTCCCAGCTGCTGCGGGTGGAGGGCGAACTGATCGAACACTACCTGATGCGCATGACCCTCCTGCGGGAGCTGGTGCAGTCCGGCCCCGATGGCGGCGAGCGGGTGTATCTGCCCCAGTTTGACAGCGCGGAAAGGGAGGTTGCCACCCGCTTGTGCGAGCTGATGGCCTCTCACGGCCCCAGTCATGCCGCAGGAGCGGAGAAGGACATCGACCATTTTGAGCGCACGAGGGGGATTCAGTTCAGCCCCCGGCAGCGCCAGGCCATATTGACCGCCCTGGACGAGGGTGTGCTGGTCATCACCGGCGGCCCCGGCACGGGAAAAACGACCATCATCAACTGCATCATCAATCTGCTCTCTCACGAGGGCGAGGTGGTGCTGTGCGCGCCCACAGGACGTGCGGCCAAGCGCATGACCGAGGCCACGGGTGTGGAGGCCAAGACCATCCACCGTCTGCTGGAATACGGCGGCGACGAAGGGCAGTTCGCCCGTAATCAGGAGAACCCCATCGAGGGCGACTGCGTGATCGTGGATGAAGTGTCCATGGTGGACATGCTGCTGATGCGTTCGCTCCTGCGGGCGGTAGAGCCCGGAACGCGCCTCATCCTTGTAGGCGACGCGGATCAGCTGCCCTCCGTCGGTGCGGGCAATGTGCTGGGGGATATCCTGCAAAGCGGTATCGTTCCGGCCTGTATGCTCACCGATATTTTCAGGCAGGGCGAAACCAGCCGTATCGTCGTCAACGCCCATCGCATCAACCATGGCGAGATGCCCCTGCTCAACGAGAAGGGCACGGATTTCTTCTTTGAGCGCAAGCACCTGTTCAACGACGCTGCGCAGACCATCGTGTCCCTGGTAACCCAGAGGCTGCCCAAATTCCTGAAATACGACCCCGATGATTATGCCGCCCAGGCTGTGCGCCACATTCAGGTGCTGGCGCCTGCCAAAAAGGGAGAATGCGGCGTGATTGCCCTCAATCAGATGCTGCAGTCCGCCCTCAACCCGCCCGCGCCCTATAAGCCCTCCCTCCAGTATGGGGAGACCATCTTCCGCCTGGGCGATAAGGTGATGCAGACCAAGAATGATTATCAGCTGGAATGGCGGCGCGAAACCTCCTCCGGCTGGGAGGACGGCACGGGCGTCTTTAACGGCGACGTGGGCTTCATTGTCGACGTGGACGAGGAGGAGCATGCCCTCACCGTGCGCTTTGACGAGGAGCGCGAGGCGGTGTATGCTTCCCAGCAGCTGGAGAACCTTGACCTGGCCTACTGCCTCTCCGTCCATAAGAGCCAGGGCAGCGAATTCCCCGTGGTGGTGATGCCGGTGGTCGGCGGCCCGCCGATGCTGCTGACCCGCAACCTGTTCTACACCGCCCTCACCCGCGCCCGCGCGCTGGTGGTGCTGGTGGGGCGGGAGGACGTGGTGCGCCTGATGGTGGAGAACGATCACATATTAAAGCGCTATACGACCCTTGGCGAGCGCCTTGAGCAGGTGTCTCTGCTGCTGCCGAAAGGGTAAGCAGCGTATGCGCCTGCACAGAAATTTTCTGGAGGTATCCTGACTATGAAAAAGCTCCTCATCCTGTTCCTTCTCCTGCTGATGCTCCCTGCCGCGGCCCTGGCGGATACTGCGGAGGACATCACCGAGCAGTGCTTGATCAACAACAAGGAGTTCAACCGCCATGCCCCCGACGACATGCGCGATGACGATCACATCACCTTCTACACCGGCAGCGCGGTGACTATCAACGCCCCTGAGGGCAAGACCATCGGCAGCGTTGAGATTCGCTGGCGCACCATCAGCCCCAAGGGCGTGATCGTCAAGGTCAACCAGAACGGCAAGTGGGTGGAGGTCATGCGCCAGGAGGCGAAGTATGCCGCGCAGTACCTTGTGCTGGATACGCCCGCCAGCGCGGTGCGCCTCACGCCCATTTCCGGCAAACTGGAACTGTGCAAGGTTACCGTGCTCACCCCCGGCGAAGCACCCTCCTACATCCAACAGTGGCGCGACGCTCCGGAAAAGGTTGATATGATGCTCTTCTCCACCCACCCGGATGATGAGGTTCTCTGGTTCGGCGGCCTCCTTCCCACCTATGCGGGCGAGCAGAAGAAGGATGTGCTGGTGATCAACGCCGTTTACGGCTGGTACTATCGCCGTCAGGAGCTCCTCGATGCGCTGTGGGCCTGCGGAGTGGATATCTATCCCGTGCTGCTGGGCTATCCTGACCAGCAGGATTCGATGCCGGAGATTCTCAAGGAGTGGGGGCTGAAGAACCGTCAGCCCGAGGATAAGGCCGTGACGCTCATCCGCCAGTACAAGCCCGATGTGGTGGTGCTCCACGACGTGGAGGGCGAATACGGCCACAATGCCCACATCACCTTCTCCTGGCTGGGCCGTCAGGGGGTGGAGCGTGCCGCCAATGCCAGCGAGCATGCCGCTTCCTGTGAGCAGTATGGCGTGTGGGACGTGCCGAAGACCTACATCCACCTCTGGGGCGAGAACCAGATCCGCATGGACTGGCACCAGCCGCTGACCGCCTTTGGGGGCAAGACCTCCTTTGAGGTGGCCAGCGAGGCCTTCCTGTGCCACAAGACCCAGGCCGGCAAGTGGTGGGGCGTGGAGGAGGGCGGCGAGTACGACAACGCCCTCTTTGGCCTGTGGCGCACCAATGTCGGGTCCGATACGGTCGGGAAGGATCTGTTTGAAAACATCCAATAACCTTTGGCGATCATCCATCAGCATAGCCCTGCCGCGTGCCGTTTAGACTAAGAAGGGGCGCGACGGGGCTGTTTTCTGGCTTTTTCACGTTTTTTTGACGCCGAAACCGTTGACAAGCGCGCCGACTGCCTGTATGATGGAAAACGATTTCTCAAAAACCTGGAGGGATTCCTTGATGAATAAGAAGATCGTCACCAAGTTCGGCGGCAGCTCCCTGGCGGATGCGGGGCAGTTTGCCAAGGTCAAGGCCATCCTGCTGCTGGATCCGAACCGCCAGTATGTTGTGCCCAGCGCGCCCGGCCGCCGCTTCAAGGAGGATGACAAAGTCACCGATCTGCTCTATAAGTGCCACCGCCTGGCCTCCATGGGCGAGGATTTCCAGGAGACCTTCGACCTGATCGCTGCCCGCTATATGGATATCGCCGAGGAACTGGGGCTCACGGTGGATCTGGGTGCTGCCCTGGATGAGGTGAACGAGAAGATCGCGGCAGGCGCCAATGCCGATTACTGTGCCTCCCGCGGCGAGTACCTCAACGGCATGCTGATGGCAGATTACATGGGCTGGCGCTTCCTGGACAGCGCGGAGGTCATCAAGTTTGACGCCCACGGCCAGCTGGATGCAGAGCTGACCAACCGCCTCATGTCCGAGCGCCTCGCCGACGGGATTCCCACCGTGGTGCCAGGCTTCTTCGGATCCTATTATGACGGCACCGTGCACACCTTCTCCCGCGGCGGCTCGGATATCACCGGCGCCATTGTGGCCCGGGCGGTCAACGCGGCGACCTATGAGAACTGGACGGACGTGTCCGGCTTCCTCATGGCCGATCCCCGCATTGTGGAAAATCCCCGGGAGATCAGCTCCATCACCTACAAGGAGCTGCGCGAGCTGTCCTACATGGGCGCCTCCGTCCTGCATGAGGACGCGATGTTCCCCGTGCACAAGGCGGGCATTCCCACCAACATCCGCAACACCAACGATCCCAATCATCCCGGCACCATTATCAGCCTGGATGCGCCCTTTGATGCGGCACACCCCACCATCACGGGCGTGGCAGGCCGCAAGGGCTTCAGCGTCGTGAGCATTGCCAAGGCCATGATGAATACGGAGCTGGGCTTCTCCCGCAAGGTGCTCAGTGCCTTTGAGGAATACGGCGTGTCCATCGAGCATCTGCCTACGGGCATCGATACCATGTGCGTCGTCGTCTCCGAGGAGGCTCTTGCCCCTGTGCGCGAGAAGGTGCTCAGCCGCATCGTTGCCACCACCAGCCCTGATACCATCACCGTGCATGACAACATGTCCATCATCGCCACTGTTGGCCGCGGCATGGTGCATAACTGCGGTACCGCTGCGCGTCTGTTCTCTGCCATGTCCAGGGCGGGCATCAACGTCCGCATGATCGATCAGGGCTCCAGCGAGCTCTCCATCATTGTCGGCGTGGATGACACGGACTATGCGGAGACCATCAAGGCCATTTACGAGGCCTTCGTCAACCAGTAAAGGAGCTATTTGCGATTCGGAATTCGGAATTGCAGTTTGCGGCGCTGATCTGCGGATCATGCAGGGCCGCGACTGTCAATTCTGAATTCCGAATTTATATTGCGAAAGGAAGCGTATTCTTATGGAATTGACGCTAACGACTTACCTGATCGTTTGTCCGCTGGTTTTTCTGGCGGGGCTGATTGACTCGGTGGCGGGCGGCGGCGGACTGGTGTCGCTTCCGGCGTATTATCTGGCAGGACTGCCGCCAGTGCTGGCAGCGGGCACGAACAAGCTCTCCGCCTGCCTGGGGACGGTGGCCTCCACCACCCGCTTTGTGCGGGGGAAGAAGGTCGATTGGCGTGCTGGCCTGTTTGCGGCTCTGGGCGCATTCCCCGGCAGCTGGCTGGGGACACTGCTTTTGCAGCACATCTCTGAGGACACGGTGCGTATGCTGATGATCGTGGCCATCCCGTTGGTGGCGGCGGTGGTGCTGCGCAAAAGGGAGATGACGGGCCGCTGCCTCGTGCCGGAAAAGGGCCTGCGCCCCATGGCCTTTGTGATCGGCCTGGTGGTGGGCTTCTACGATGGCCTCATTGGCCCGGGGACGGGAACCTTCCTCATCCTGCTGTTCACCATGCTGCTGGGGATGGAGGCCGTCATGGCCAGCGGCACGGCGAAGGTCGTGAACCTTACCAGCAATGTGGCGGCGCTGATTTCGCTGCTCTCCACGGGGAATGTGGCGGTCATGCTGGGACTCCCGGCAGCGCTGTGCGGCATGGCGGGCAACTGGCTGGGCGCGGGATTGACCATGAAGCGCGGCGCGGGGTTCATCCGCTATATGCTGCTGGTGGTACTGGTGCTTCTGCTTGCCAAAATGGTGCTGGATGTGTTATAGTGTAATGTGAGAAATCAGGTGGAGGCGAGTGGGCGTATGAAGAAGCCGGAGATCATCCTTCGCGTGCCGGGGCAAGAGGCCTACGGTCTGGTGCTGCGAACGGCGCTGGGCGGCGTGGCGATCCTCAAGGATCTGGACGCGGGTACCCTCGACGATCTGCGCAATGCCTCCGACGAGGCCTGCGACTGCCTGCTGCATCAGGGCTGCCGGGCCGAGTGGCTTGAGCTGGCCGTGCTGGACGGCGGCACGTCGCTGGATATCCGGCTTTCGGCGAATTTTGCCGAAAGCTGCGACGCGCCCAACGAGGACGAGAACGATGTGAGCCGCGCCGTGCTGGAGACCCTCGTGAGCCGGGTGGAGATGGAGCACACCGCATGCGGATGCGTATCCGCCATCACCCTGACGCTGACAAAGGCCGTGGCCATGGGGGCGTGACGATGGACGATGCACGCCTGATTCCGCTTCTGGCGGATTATGCCGCCAACCGTGCCCCCGACGTCATGGCGCAGCTGGTGGAGGGGTATCTGCCCCTGTGCCGGTCGATTGCGCGGCGTTTCATCGGGCAGGGTGTGGAGAGGGAGGATCTGGAGCAGGTGGCTGCGATGGCGCTGATGAAAGCCATCGAGCGCTTCGAGCCGGAAAGAGGCTTCAAATTCTCCACCTTTGCCATGCCCACCATCGCGGGGGAGGTACGCAATTATATCCGGGACAAGGGCAGCGCCATCCGCGTCAGCCGGGATACCCGCACGCGCCTGTACCAGCTCAAGCGGGCCACGGACGCCTTGGAGCAGCAGCTGCGGCGCGAGCCTACCCTGCGCGAGATTGCTGAGTACATGCAGATCACGCCCGAGGAGCTGCTGAGCCTGCTGGATGCCCGCGACACGCAGGACACCCTGTCCATGGACGCACCGATGTCCTCCGATGAGGATGCGCAGCGCCTGGAGGAACGCCTGGGCGTGGCGGAAAGCGGCTATGAGGCCGTGGAACAAAAGCAATGGATGCAATGGATCCTCCAGCAGGTCACTCCCCAGGAGAAGACGCTGCTGGAGAAGCGATACATCGAGCGTCTGGGGCAGCGGGACACCGCACGGGCCCTGGGCCTCAGCCAGATGCAGGTCAGCCGCATGGAACGCAAGCTCCTCACGAGGCTGCGCGCCATGACCGATCACTGGCAGGCCGTGCATTAACGGACAGACAAAAGGGGAGTTTTCATGGATAACCAGTTCTATCCGCCGCAGGGGCAGCAGCCGTATGGCCAGCCCGGGCAGCAGGATTATGGCCAGCAACCGTATGGGCAGCCGATGCCTCCGGTGCAGCCGATGCCTCCGGTGCAACCGGTGCCTCCGGTGCAACCGATGCCTCCGGTGCAACCGGTGTCACCCAATACGGGCTCGCTCCGCCCGCCGGTGGGTTATGTTCCGCAGATGAACATCCCTCAACAGCAGACTTCGTCTGTTTCCGGAACTTCGTCTGTTTCCGGAACTTCGCCTGTTTCCGGCATGCACCAGGGCTATGGCGACGCGCAGAATGGCTACACCGGGCAGATGCCGCCCTATCAGCAGCCCTATGGCGGCTATCCCCAGCAGCCGGGCTATGCTACCTATCAGCAGCAGCCTTATTCCGACGAGGGATATCAGCACCTGTTCAATCAGGAGCAGCAGATGATGGAACAGCCTCCTGCCGGCTTCCCGCCCCAGGAGCGCAAGCCCGTTAAGCCCCGGTTGAAGCTGACCTTCTTTCATGTGGCGGTGATTCTGGTGGCCCTGGGCTTTGCAGGCTGGTACCTTTACAGCCAGTTTGCCCCTGAGGCCGCCAAATACGGCACCATCGCTTCCGGCAGTCTGAGCGCCACCCATACGGGTGATTGCCTCATCGTACGCAACGAGGCGCCCTATGACGCGGAGGGTGTGACCTCCGTCCTCTACGATGCGGAGGAGGGTGCATCTATCGTGCGCGGCGACTACATCTGCAAGGTGTATTCCTCCGGTTATTCTACCCGTGAGATGAACACGCTGCTGGAATACCGCGAGCAGATCCGCGATTATCAGAAAGAGCTGCTGGAGGGCGAAACGACCTACGATGCGAAGCTGACCCGCGTGAACTCCGACGTGCTGACCCGCGCAAAGGAGGTCCGCGACATGATCGCCGGTGCCCGCGGCAGCCTTGCCAATCAGGAGGCGCTGCTCTCCACCGCCATCGAGGCGCGCCAGCAGTACCTCAAGCAGAAGTACGCCGCTGACCAGCGCTACTCCCGCCTCTACGACGACGAGACCAGCCAGACCCAGCGCATCGACAGCTGGACCAAGCAGTACACTGCCACGGGCGAGGCCATCGTGTCCTTCTACTCCGATGGCTATGAGTACGGATTGACCAGCAACAACTACCAGACCTTCGATCCTATCGCCGTGCGCAATATGATCAATGGCGCCAAGCCTGAGCTATCCCTGGCACAGAAGGGCAAGACTACCATCTACCGCATGGTGAAGGACAATGAGTGGTACGTCCTCTTCCTGTCCAAGGATACGACCTGGAATCCCGTTAACGGCCAGGTGTACGAATTGCAGCTGGAGCGATTTGAGAACACCCATGTTTCCGCCGAGGTGGTGAACTTCACCCGCTCCGGCGGCGAGCTGCTGGTGCGCCTGAAGGTGACCAGCTCCGTCAAGCCCGTGCTCTATATGCGCACCTGCGAGGCTGTGCTGGGTGAATCGATGGATACCCTCATGGTGCCCGAGCGTGCCATCTACACCCAGGACGGCATGACCGGCGTGGTGGTGGTCGAGGGCAGCACGGAATCCTTCATTCCCGTCAACGTGATCCACACCGACAGCGGCAACGCCTATTTCCAGGCCATCCAGCAGGGGCTGCTGTTTGAGAACATGACGGTGCGGCTGTTCTGAGGAAGGGCCGCCTCCGGGGAGCGATGTTCCCCTGCTTGCCCATCAACCCAACGTAAGGAAGTGACCCCCATGCTCCCCACCGACCTGGCCCAGCGTCACGAGGCCATTCAGACCGCTCTGGCAGCGGCTTCCGGCGGCTTGTACGCCCCGCCGCAGCTGATCGCAGTCACCAAGACCCACCCTGCGGAGGATATTCTGCCCCTTACCGCTCTCGGCGTCACCGATATCGGCGAGAACCGCGTGCAGGAGATCGTCGAAAAATGGCCTGAAATCGGCAAAAAATTCCGAATTCATCAAATAGGGCGGTTGCAAACCAACAAAGTTAAGTATATAATAGATAAGGTATGTCTCATTCAGTCGCTGGATCGGATGAATCTGGCGCTGGAGATCGACCGCCAGGCGCAGAAGCTGGGCGTATGCATGCCGGTGCTTATTCAGGTTTCTCCCGCAGGGGAGGAGCAGAAGGGCGGCATGCCTCCGCAGGCAGTGCGGGACTTTTTGCAGGAAGTCCGTCACATGGCTGGCCTGCGCGTCAAGGGCCTGATGGCCATCATGCCCAACACCCCCGATGAAGCATACCTCGGCGGACTCTTTGCGGACATGCGCACCCTCTTTGAGCAGCTGCGCGAGGAAGCCATCGACGGCGTCGCCATGGAGGAACTCTCCATGGGCATGTCCGGCGACTATCTGCTGGCTGCCAGACATGGCGCGACGATGGTGCGCGTAGGGTCGGCGCTTATGGGCGCGCGGGGATGATGCAAAGTTGCGTGCGGGGAACCGAGGCCGTAGGGGCGAGCATGGATCGCCTGCCTCAGCATGCAGTGTAAGAGAGTAAGATAAGAAAGATCGCGAGAAGGGTGTCCGGATGGTCAGTGACGACCCTTTGGCGGGGGATGAGGGAGCGCCTCTTTATCCCGCAGGCACCACGTTTGGAGGTATACACATGGCAATTTGGGATAAGGCCCAGTCCTGGCTGCAGTCGAAGATGCCCAGGCAGGAAGCTCAGGGCGTACCGAGCAACCGGGCGGACGGCGGTTTCAGCGGGTATCAGCCGAAGGTGAATAAGAAGAAGGCGCAGGATACCACGCCCATGCAGGGTGCGTCCGGATATCAGGAGCCGATGCATGGCTTCACCGGTATGATGCCCGGCGGCGTGGACATGGGCGGCATGCAGTTCCAGCAGGTCGGGGGCCAGACGGCTCCTATGCCCCGCCAGCAGCAGGGCGCGCCCGTCTTCCAGCAGACCATGGGTCAGATGCCGATGCAGACCGGCTATCAGCCTGTGTTCAACCAGCCCCAGCAGCCCATGCAGTATACCAGCCAGTTCCGGCAGATGCCCCCTGTGCAGCCCCAGCAGGGCTTCCAGCCGCCGATGAACGGCGCGCAGCCGATGGGGCAGACGGGCTATGTGCGGATGAATCAGCCGCCCATGCAGCAGCCGCAGCCCCAGCAGCCCCTGCGCCAGGAGGGCAACATTACTTACATGCCGGGTTCCTTCGTGTCGGAGGAGGGCAGCGTGTACAAGCTGGTGCTGCGAGTGGCGCAGATTACCAGCATCTCTAACTGCTACCGGCTGATTGAGTTCATGCAGAACAACGAGGCCATGATTGTCAACGCTGAGCAGATCAGCGATGTGATGGAAGCGGATCGCTGCATGGATCTGCTCTACGGCGCGGCCTACGCGATGAATCAGAACTTCATCCGCGTCTCGGGCAAGCAGATCTACCTCATCACGCCGCCCCAGGTGCAGGTGCAGCCCTTCGAGGCCCTTCGCCGCTTTGGCGAGGAGGATATCGACCGCCGCTGGCCCGATCCTGAGCGTAGCTTCGGCAACCGTTCCTACGCCCGCGGCTTTGGCCAGCATGCCCGCCAGGACGATTTTGTCGGCGGCTTTGGCCAGCGCGCGTCCGGCGGCAATCAGGCCGGCGCCTACACCGATTACGGCGGCTTCGGCATGAAGCGTTGACAACACGTCATCAACCGGCCAGGCTGACGGTCTCTGAACGCGCCTGCCGGCCCGCATACAGACCAAGGAGGAAATAATCATGATCACCAACCTTATCGTCGCCCTTCTGGACGTTTACAAGCTGCTGCTGATCGTTTACGTTGTGCTGTCCTGGATGAAGGTCTCCGCCAACAAGTGGACGGAGCTCCTGCGCAGCGTGATTGAGCCCGTGCTGAACCCCATCCGCAAGTTCATGGCGCAGAAGCTGCCCACTGACTGGCAGAAGATCGACTGGTCTCCCGTGGTGCTGTGGGTGCTGATCAGCATCGTGCAGTGGCTGCTGTAATGCCACGAACCGATGAGCAGGCCGCCCTGCGGCTCCGTCAGGGGGCGGCAAGGGCGGATAAGCTTGACTGCCCTGTGCCAGGACGCTTTGTTACCGGCGAGGAGCGGGCGCTGGCTGTGCACATGGCCCGGGAGAACCAGGTTGACGTCTCCTTTGACGGCGGCTGGCCTGACGCTGAGCGCGTGCAGGTCTGCTTCCATCCCCCGTGGGCGGAGGCGGAATTCACCGCGCTGTGGGTGGAAATCCGCTGGGCGGCGAAGTTTGCAAGGGCCGATCACCGCGATCTGCTGGGAAGCCTCATGGCCCTGGGCATGGATCGCAGCTTCTTCGGCGACCTGATCGCCCTGGAGGATCATGCGTATCTGCTGGTTCTGCCGGAGGTTGCCGCGCGGCTGCCCGTCGAATGGGACAAGGCCGGGAACGTCCCCCTGCAGGTGAAGCTGCTGGAGGAGCCGCCCGTCATCGCTCCGCCCAAGGGGGAGGAGCTGCGGGACACCGTCGCCTCCCTGCGGCTGGACAGCATTCTTGCCAGCGGCGTGAAGACCTCCCGCGCCCGGGCGGCGGAGATGATCCGCGCAGGCCTGGTGGCGGTGGAGCATGGGGTAGAGGAGCGTATCGACCGCCAGCTTGAGCCCGGACAGCTGCTGAGCGTGCGCGGCTTTGGGCGCATCCGCCTGATCAGCGTGGGGGACAGAACCCGCAAGGATCGTCTGCCTGTGACGCTGGAGATATTCAAACGTACATAAGCGCTCGTGCGCTGTTAATAAGATGAACCAAACTGTACTGGAAGGAGCAATCAACATGGAGAATCAGAAGATCACCATCGAGGTCATCGAGACCAAGCAGTTCCGCGTGGCGGCCAAGGGCTACGATCAGCTGGAGGTCGATGAATTCCTGGACAGCATCTGCGACGAATTTGAGCGCATGGAGAATGAAGTGGCTGCCATGCAGCAGAAGCTCGACATGGCGCAGGCGCAGGCCCGCAAGGCCGAGGCTGAAGCCGGTGCCGTGAAGCCCGCTGAAGCGGCTCCCGCGCCCGCGACGACTCCCGACGGCACCTTCCGCGAGATCCTCGAGATGGCCCAGAAGGTCAAGGAGCAGACCATTGCCGACGCCGAGGCGAAGGCGGCGGATATCATCGCCAACGCTCAGGAGGAGGCCAAGGCCCGTCTTGGCAACCTGGCCGAGGAGAAGGAGAACCTCGAAAAGGTCGTCGAGACCCTCAAGGCCTCTGCGAAGGAGTACAAAGAGAAGTTTGCTGCGCTGATCGAGCTGGCCAAGGAAGGCCTCGACGCGGCGGGCGATCTGTAAGGTTTTTCAGCGCGGCAGGCTGCAGGGCTTGCCGCGCTTTTCTGTTTTGCAGCATGCTGTGTAGGAACCCTCTCAGTCCTGGCACGAAAGGAGGTCACCCATGGAGCAAATCAAGCTTGCTGTCCGCACCCTGGTTGAATTCACCCTCCATGGGACGGATATCCGCCGCCTGGGCGGGCAGCTGCGCGATATGCAGGATGGCATGCTGGGGCACAAGGCACGCCAATCCCTGCTGGGCGAAGGGTGGCAGGCAGAGGTACCGCTGTCCCTTCTGATCGAATGCTGCGATGATTTCACCCTCCTGCTCTCCGGGCGCATGGATGCCTTTTGCGATGGCGATACGCCTATCATCGAGGAGATCAAGCTCTGGCAGCACGGGGACGCACCTCAGGCGCCCTTCCCGGCCCATGAGATGCAGGCGGTCTGCTATGGGCACATGCTGTGTCAGGAGCGCGGGTATGAAAAGGTCGGCATCCGCGTGGCTTACGTGGACAGGAAAGGGCGCATACGCGGGCAGTTTGACAGCATCCTTACATCGCAGGAATGCCATGCGCGCTTCCTGGCGGTGCTGGAGCCCTATGTGCGTCGGCTGCGGGTGCTGCGCCAGCACCAGCGGGAGCGGGACGCCTCCCTGCGGCATCTGCGCTTCCCCTTTGGCAGCTACCGGCCCGGGCAGCGGGAGATGGCGGTGCAGGTGTACACTGCCGTGAAGCTGGGCAAGCGGCTCTTTGCCTCCATGCCCACGGGGACGGGCAAATCCGTGGCGGCGCTGTTCCCGGCCCTCAAGGCCCTGGGGGAAGGTCTGACGGGACAGGTATACTATCTTACGGCCCGTACCACTCAGCGTCAAGGAGCGCTGGAGGCCCTTCGCCGCATGCGGGCACAGCCCCTCCATCTCTGGGCACTCACCCTGGACGCCAGGGACAAGCAGTGTCCCGCCAAGACCCTCTGCCATCCGGATTATTGTCCCCGGGCAAAGGGGCATTTTCTGCGGGATGCGGCGGCCATCGACGAGATGCTGCACACCGACGACTGGTCGCCGGAGGCCATCCGCGCCATGGCGGACAAGCATAACATCTGCCCCTTTGAGTTCAGCCTGAGTCTGGCGGAGATCGCCGATCTGACCATCTGCGACTACAATTACGCCCTCGACCCGGCGGTGCACATCCAGCGCATCTTCGATCAGACGGCAAATGTTACACTGCTCATCGATGAGGCGCATAACCTGCTCTCCCGCGTACGTGACATGCTCTCCGGCGCGGTGGACGGCGGACGCATCCGCAAGCTGCGTACCGTGGTGGGCAAGGCGGCGGGGCGCAGGCATCCCCTGTACAAGGCTATGACCGAGGTGCTCAAGGTTCTTGATGATCTGCCCATTCCCTCAGACGACACGACGGAGGGCGTGCTGGAGAAGCTGCCCCAAGCCCTTGATCGGGCCTGCATGGAGCTGGCAGATGCCTTCACCGCCTCGCAGAACGAATACTTCCCCTGGGAAGAGGCCGGTGAGCGGGTCAGCGACACGTTTTTGCCCCTACTGTCCTTCGTGCGGGCCAGAAAGCGCGATACCACCGAGTACGCCTGGCTCTGGCAGGGGAGGCGAAGCCGCACGGTGACGGCCTTTGCGCTGGATGTGGCAAGCTATTTTGAGCAGATCACCACCCTGCTGCGGGGCGTGGTGTGCTTCTCCGCCACGATGCATCCCCTGGAGGATATGAAGCGCCTCCTGGGCGGTCAGGAGGATGACGCATGTTTCGCCATGCCATCGCCCTTCCCCAAAGAAAACCTCCTTGTTCTCCAGCAGGACGTGAACACCCGCTATCGCTTCCGCGAGCAGGCCTGTGGGCAGATCGCAGCGGCCATCCGTGCGATGGTGGAGGCCAAGCCCGGGCGGTACATCGCCTTTTTCCCAAGCTTTGCCTATCTGCGCCAGGTGAGCGAAATGCTCGATCTTGCGCACCAGTGCCAGCGCAGCGCCATGACCGACGCGGAGCGGGCGGAATTCCTGGCGCCCTATGTTCCTGGCGGCGAGGCGGTGTTGTCCCTGTGCGTGTTGGGCGGCGTGTTTGCCGAGGGCATCGACTTGCCCGGCGACGCGTTGGACGGCGTGGTGATTGTGGGCGTGGGCCTGCCGCAGGTGAACCTGTTCCAGGAGACGCTGCGGGACTACTACGACCGCACGCTGGGGGACGGCTTCCTCTACGCATACATGCTTCCGGGCATGCAGAAGGTGGCCCAGGCTGTAGGACGAGTCATCCGCACAGAGACGGATCGGGGCGCGGCGGTTTTGCTGGACGACCGCTACCGCCAAAGTGCCTACCGGCGGCTCTGTCCGGAGCAGTGGGTGGTGCAGCGGGGCGAGGCGGCGCGGATGCTGGCGGAGTTCTGGCAGCAGAATAACGTTATAAAAGGAGGATGATGATGTATATTCTACATTGTGTCAGAAAAAAGGATTACGATCCTGACGCCAGATTCTATGGTGAAACCAGCATCCAAAGATGCGGCTTCATCCATTGCTCCGATATCGATACGTACTACCTTGTTGCGCCGAACTTCAAAGAGGATATGGAAGAGCGCCTCTTACTCGTGATCGACACGGATAAAGTAGATGCTGAGATCAGATGGGAAGACAGCGAAGGCTGGGATTTTCCTCACATATACGGGCTTTTGAACATAGATGCGGTGGTTGAAGTGATGCCGCACTGCTGGTCGGAGGAGCGTGTATGGATTCCTAACGAAGAACTGTCCCGGTATCTGCAAAGGTGACAGCCTGTGTTTGTCCTTTTGGTGTTCATCCCCTCGACAATCCGCCGCCAATGGATTACAATAGTTTATGCCATTCCTGTAATAAAGCTTGAGAGGAGCATGAACATATGAAGTACATCCTTGTTATCGGCGACGGCATGAGCGACGACGCAGTTCCGGAGCTTTCCAGAAAAACGCCCCTGGAATACCTTGATCTGCCTTATTTCGGTGTGCTGGCAGGCAGCGAGACCGGCACCTGTCAGACCGTCCCCGAAGGCGTGCCTGCGGGCAGCGATACCGCCATCCTCAACATCTTTGGCTATGACCCTCGCTGGAGCTACACTGGCCGCAGCGTGCTGGAGGCGGCGGGCGTGGGCGTGACCCTTAAACCTGGCGAGGTCTCCATGCGCGTGAACCTGTGTGCTGTGGAAGAGATCGGCGGCAAGCTGATCATCCACAGCCACAACGGCGGCAACATCGAGGGTGACGAGGCCGAGAACCTCATGAACGATCTGCTCTCCGATCCGCGCTTTATCCCCGCCGCCCAAAAGGCAAAGCTCACCGTGCATGTGAGCCGTACCTTCCGCCATATCGGCGTGTTTGGCGATGTGGACGAATCCGCCGTCTTCAAGACCACCGAGCCTCACAACGTGCTGGAGCAGGACGTGGGCCTTTACTATCCCACGGGCGCGATGGCAGAGGAGATTACCGCGCTGATGAAGAACTCCTATGAGGTGCTGCGCGATCATCCGATCAACAAGGCTCGTGTTGCAGCGGGTAAGCTCCCGGCAAATATGATCTGGCCCTGGGGCGCAGGCCGCGCGATGCTGCTGAATAACTTTACCGAGAAGTATGGCCGCACGGGTACGGTGATTTCCGCCGTGCCGCTGGTGTGGGGCATTGCGGAGCTGGCAGGCTTGAAGCATCCGGAGGTTCCCGGCGCGAACGGCGACCTGGACACGAACTATGAGGGCAAGGTGGAGGCAGCCATTGCGGCTCTGAAGGCAGGGGACGACTTCGCGGCCATCCACGTGGAGGCCCCGGATGAGATGACTCATGCCGGCAAGCTGGAGGAAAAGCTGGAGGCCATCCGCCGCCTGGATCAGCGGGTGATCAAGCCCCTCCTGGAGAAACTGCCCGAGCTGGGGGACTTCCGCATCCTGCTGCTGTCCGACCACAAGACGCTCATGTCTACCCGCACCCACGACGGCAAGCCCGTGCCCTACGCCATCTACGACAGCCGCAATCCCGGCACGCCTTCCCGCCTGGATGAAGCAACCGCCCAGCAGGGCGTCTGGCTGCCGGAGGGCAGGTTCATCATGGGCAGGCTGCTGGAAGTGGAGGCGTAAAACCGCTTCTTTTGCCGTAATCCCGCGAAAATTACCGTAAAACTTGCATTTCTCCTCAATAACTGGTACAATAGACCTGTTAGCAGGAATGCGCACAAACAAAGCAGGTGCGCCGGAAATGTGAAAGGAGTGTCATTCATGGCACAGAACCCTACTTTTGTCATTACCATGGAGGATGGACGCGAGATGAAGGGTGAGCTCTACCCTGAGATCGCGCCCCAATCCGTGGGCAACTTTATCGCCCTGGCGAACTCCGGCTTCTACGATGGGCTGATTTTCCATCGCGTCATCCCGGGCTTCATGATCCAGGGCGGCGACCCCAAGGGTGTGGGCATCGGCGGTCCCGGCTATCACATCAAGGGCGAGTTCGCCATGAACGGCGTGCCGAATCCCCTCAAGCACACCTATGGCGTGCTGTCCATGGCCCGCAGCATGATGCCTGATTCCGCTGGCAGCCAGTTCTTCATCATGACCTCTGACAGCCCCCACCTGGACGGCCAGTATGCCGCCTTTGGCAAGGTGCTGGAGGGCATGGAGGTGGCGGATGCCATCGTCAATACCAAGCGCGATATGCGCGACAAGCCCGTGGTTGATCAGCGCATGAAGTCCATCCGCGTGGAGACCTTCGGCAACGTGTATCCCTTCGATCAGATGTAATAACATGTATCGGCGCAGAATTGGCGGAGGAACGCCGGTCTGCGCCGGTTTTTATTGGAGGATCTCATGGAAAAGCAGAAAGTGACCGTACGCGTGGCAGGCAAGGAGTATACGCTGGTGTCCTCGGACAGCCCGGAGCATCTGAACCGCGTGGCGGCCTATGTGGATCGCCAGATGACCGAGACCAGCTTTGCAACGCGGCTCCCGGCGGCCAATGTGGCGGTGCTGGTGTCGCTGAATATCGCCGATGAGCTCATGAAGGCCCATGATGAGAATGCAAGGCTGAGGAGAGAACTGAAGGAGATTAGGAATTGAGCTGCCTTACAGGAGATGCTTTATGATGGAAAATCTTGCCCCGGCGGGCAATCGGGAGTCTCTTGACCGTGCTGTAGCAGCAGGTGCTGATGCGGTTTATTTGGGTTATGCCGCTTTTTCCGCGCGGGCGGGAGCGGGCAATTTTGACGAGGCGGCGCTGCGGGAGGCCGTGCACTTTGCGCATCTGCATCATGTGCGGGTGCATGTGACGGTGAACACGCTGATCAAGGATGGCGAGCTGGCGGGCGTTCTGGACGTGCTGCGGCTGCTGGACGAGGTGCGCGTGGATGCGGTGCTGGTGCAGGATCTGGGTGTGCTGCACCTTGCGCGCAGGTGCTTCCCCGAGCTGCCGGTGCATGCCAGCACGCAGATGGCCATCCACAATGCCACAGGTGTGAAATGGTGCAGGAAGATGGGCATGACCCGCACGGTGCTGGCACGGGAATGCTCCCTGGCGGAAATTCGCAAGGCGGCGGATGTAGGTCTGGAGATTGAGGTCTTTGGCCACGGCGCGCAGTGCGTGGCGGTCAGCGGCCAGTGCCTGTTTTCCTCCATGATCGGCGGACGCAGCGGCAATCGCGGACGCTGTGCGCAGCCCTGTCGCCTGGCGTATACCTACCGGGGCCAGACGGCGGCGTGGCTCAGCCCGCGTGACGTATGCCTGCGGGATTATCTGCCGGAGCTGCGCAAGGCCGGAGCCTGCTCGGTGAAGCTGGAGGGCCGCCTCAAGCGCCCGGAGTACGTGGCTGCGGTGGCTGGAAGCTACCGGCGCGGCATTGACCTCATGGATGCCGGCGCCTTTGCCCGGGCTGACGACGCAGAGCGCGAGGGCCTCATGCAGATATTCCAGCGCGGCGGCTTTATGCGTGGGTACGCCATGGGTGCGCAGGATGCGGAGGTCATCTGTGAGAATCGCGTCAACCACGGCGGCGTGGAGATCGGCACGATTGAGGCCGTCACCGGCGGCATGGCCCGTCTGCGGCTGACCAGGGATCTGACGGACGGCGACGGCTTGCAGATACGCGGCGCGCATCCGGATGCAGAGATGCTCTACGCTGGGCATGATACCCCCGCGGGCAGCGTGGCGGTGCTGCGCCTGCGCCCCGATATGCGCGTGAAGGCCGGAGATGCGGTGTTCCGTCTCACCAGCAGCGTGCAGCTGGAGCAGGCGCGCCGTTTGACCATCGCGCCGATTGATTGCGATATGACCCTTGTGGCGCTCCCTGGGGAGCCCCTGTCCCTCACGGCGACGGACGGCATATCCACCGTGACGGTCACGGGCGATGTGGTCACGGCGGCTCAGAAGCGTGCCATGTCCGAGGAGGACGCCCGAAAATCATTGTCCAAAATGGGCGATACGCCCTTTGCCCTGCGGGATTTGACAGTCTTTACGGAGAACGCCTTCGTTGCGGTGTCGGCGCTCAACGCCCTGCGCAGGGATGCGCTGATCGCACTGGAAAACCAGCGTGCGGAAGACTTTGCCCGTCCGGCAGGCCGGGAATGTTCGGCGGATGAGCTGACCCTGCCTCAGGGCAGCGTGCCGGAGACGGTCATCGTGCGCAGCCTGGAGCAATACGAGGCTGTGCGTGATCTGAATGCGCGGATTGTGTGGTATCCCGAAGATTTCAGGACAGAGGTGCTGGAGGCGGCGATCTGCCATGTTGTGCCGGGCGTGTGGTTCCACCTGCCCATGAAGTGCGAAGAGGAAACGCTGCAGAATCTGCATCGGTTCGTTACGGCCCACGCGGACAAGCTCGGTGGCGTGGTGCTGGGCAGCGTCGGACAGCTGGGGCTGGATTGGCCCATCCCCTACGGCACAGGCGAGGGCGTGCCGGTGATGAACCGCCGCGCGGCGCAGGTGCTCTTTGACGAGGGCTGCGCGTTTATCACGGCCTCCGGTGAACTGTCCGGCGCGGAGCTGGCAACGCTGATGAAGACGGGCGCGCCGATTCTTGCGCCTGCCTACGGGCGTGCGCAGCTGATGCTGCTGCACCATTGTCCTGCCCGGACGTATCTGGGCTTGAAGCAGGGGCATGCGCAGTGCCGGATGTGCGATGAGCACAGGGCGGATGCGCTGGAGGGTACGGTGCTGATTGACCGGCGCAGCGTGGCCTTCCCGCTGCTGCGCCAGCGGCTGCCGGAGGGCTGCCTCGTCCGGCTGATGAACAGCGTGCCCACGGACGTTATCGGGCGCGTGCGTGCGGCGGGCTATGCGCCGGTGATGACGCTAAGCGGCGAGACCGGCTCGGAGCTGCAGGAGGCTATTGCCGTTTGGAACGGCGGCAGGGCGAAGCACGAAACCAACGCAGGCCACTGGAACAGGCCGGTGGAGTGAGAGTTAATTGCGTGTGCCTTGAGGAAGGCATGCGGGGAAGATCGCGGGAGGGGTCTGTAAAGGCGCCTCTTGCATGAGGAACTGATTATGATGAAAGAAAGAACACTGCGAGTTCTTGAATTTACAAAGATACGCGAGCGCCTGGCCTCGAAGGCTATCACGCCCATGGGTGCGGAGCGCTGCATGGCGCTGGCGCCCTCGGATAATCTGGCGGAGATCGAAATGTGGCAGTCCGAAACAGAGGAGGCTACGGTGATCCTGCAATATCTGGGCGGCACACCGCTGGTGGCCTTTGATGATGTGCGTCCTGCGCTCTCTCTGGCGGAGAAGGGCGCGACGCTCTCGCCCCGGGTGCTGCTGACCATCGCGTCAATGCTGGCGGCGGCGCGAAATGCCCGCAATGCCCTGGATACCGAGAGGGAGAATACGCCCCTGCTCAAACAAAAGGCCCAGGCCATCGTGTCCCTGCGCCATATCGAGCAGGATATCACCGATGCGATTATCTCCGAGGATGAGATTGCCGACCGGGCTTCCAATGAGCTGATGAACATCCGCCGCCATCTGCGCGGGGCGACGGAACGCATCAAGGAGAAGCTCAACCAGATGGTGCATAACCCGAATTTCCAGAAATACCTGTCGGACACCATCATCACCATGCGCAATGACCGCTACGTCATCCCTGTGCGCGCAGACTGCCGCAGCAGCGTGCCCGGTCTGGTGCATGACCAGAGCGCCACGGGAGCGACGCTGTTCATCGAGCCTATGGCGGCGGTGGAGATGGGCAACGAGCTGCGCCAGTGGGAGGCCAAGGAGAAGCAGGAGATCGAGCGCATTCTGGCAGCCTTGAGCGCGGAGGTCGCCCCCTATGCCGATCAGATGCGCGAGACGGTTGAAACCCTGTCCGAGCTGGACTTCATTTTTGCCAAGGGACTTCTTTCCCGCGAGATGTACGGCGTGACACCCAAGCTCAATCAGGATGGATACCTGAACATCATTCGCGGCCGTCATCCGCTGATCGATCCGGAAAAGGTTGTTCCCTCCAACCTTTGGCTGGGCAGAGATTTCACCAGCCTCATCATCACCGGCCCCAACACCGGCGGTAAGACGGTGACGCTGAAAACCGTGGGCCTGTTTACGCTCATGGCCCAGGCTGGATTGCAGGTGCCTGCGGATCTGGGGACGGAGCTGGCGGTGTTTGAGCAGGTCTTTGCCGATATTGGCGATGAGCAGTCCATCGAGCAGAGCCTTTCGACCTTCTCCAGTCATATGACCAACATCGTGTCCATCATGCATGAGGTGACCCCACGCGATCTGGTGCTCTTTGACGAGCTGGGCGCGGGTACCGATCCCACCGAGGGCGCGGCGTTGGCCCAGGCCATCCTGACCCGTCTGCGCAACATCCACGTGCGCACCATGGCCACCACCCATTACAGCGAGCTGAAGGCCTTTGCGCTTTCCACTCCCGGGGTAGAAAACGCCTCAGTGGAGTTCAGCCTGGAAACGCTGCGGCCCACCTACCGGCTGTCCATCGGCGTGCCGGGCAAATCGAATGCTTTTGAAATCAGCCGCAAGCTGGGGCTCCCTGAGAACCTCATCGATGCGGCCAAGAAGCTGCTTTCCAGCGATTCCATCCGCTTTGAGGACGTGATTGCCAATGCGGAGTACCATCGCCAGGTGGCCGAGCGCGAAAGGGAGATCGCCCGTGCAGCCAGCGAGGAGACGGTCAAGCTTCGCGATGAGGCTGAGCGTCTCCGCAAGGAAATCGAGGAGAAGCGCGAGAGCGCTATCCGCAAGGCCAAGGAGGATGCGCGCCGCATCATGGAGCAGACGCGCAGGGAATCCGAATCCATCATTGCTGAGCTCAAGCGCATGAAGAAGGAGCAGAATTCCCCCGAGGCTGGCATCAACGCCGTGCGCAAGCAGATCGAGAAGAGCGTCGATAACCTCTCCGAGGGCCTCCTGCAGAAGGTCGATAACACCATGCCTCCCAAGACCGTCAAGCCCGGCGACAAGGTGGATATCCTGACCATCGGCTCCCAGGGTACGGTGCTGGCCGCCCCCAACGCCAAGGGCGAAGTGGAGGTGCAGGCAGGCATCATGAAGCTCAAGGTGAATATCACCCAGCTGCGCCTGATCAAGGAAAAGCCTGCGGCGAACGCCAAGCCGAAGCAGACCAGCGTGCGCATGCATACCGGCGCGATGGAGCGCACCGTGCGCATGGAGTGCGATGTGCGCGGCATGACCCTGGACGAGGCGCTGGCGGCAGTGGACATGTACCTGGACAACGCAATTCTGGCCGGTATGGGCGAGGTGAGCATCATCCACGGCAAGGGTACGGGTGTGCTGCGCCAG
Organism: Clostridia bacterium; assembly: GCA_017481825.1. GTDB lineage: Bacteria > Bacillota > Clostridia > Christensenellales > Aristaeellaceae > UBA11524. Next base: position 16,779 of record JAFUOR010000030.1, on the reverse strand, counting down.
GGCATCACTCAGCATTTGAAGCGTCATATGCACGTGGCCAGCAGCCGCCTGGGCGTGTATGGCGAGGGCGAGAGCGGCGTGACCATCGTGACGCTGAAATAAGAAAGGTGGTCGACGGCTCTGATTACGCTGATTGCCGGTGCGAGTCATACTGGCAAGACCAACCTTGCCCAGCGTCTGCTGGAGAAGCACGGCTGGCCCTATCTTTCTCTTGACCATCTGAAAATGGGGTTAATCCGCTCAGGCTATACCGATTTGACGGTTGAAGATGATGATGAATTGACTGCCCTGATGTGGCCTATCGTGCGGGAGATGATCAAAACTGCCATCGAGAATGAGCAGCACATGGTCATCGAGGGATGTTATCTGCCCTTTGACTGGCGCAAGGACTTCGACGAGGAGTATCTGCCGCATATCCGTTTTGTGTGTCTGGTAATGACTGAGGAATATCTGCGGAACCATTTTTCTGACGTGCGTCATTATGCCAGCGTGGTGGAAAACCGCGAAGAGGAGCCGGAGCTTGATCTGTCAGAACTCATCCGGGATAATGCGGCTAATCTGGCGAAATGCCGCGAGCATGGCTGCGAGGTCATCCTCATTGACGAGGAATATGCCGTGGAGCTTCCTGATCGCACAAGCTGAATCATACATTCCGGCAGGCAGATTGGCTGGATGATGTTTACATTCCCTTAACATCAGCGTCAAACTTGCATGCTAACCTATGTCCCGGAGGTGTCCCATCTATGAAAGACAAGCCCTACATTCTCATCGTTGACGATGATCCGAATATTGCCCATCTGGTACAGCTCTATCTGGAGAAGGAAGGCTTCGAGGTGAAGGTGGCCGGGCGCGGGGACGATGCGATGACGGAGTTCCGCAAGCTGCCCCCCGATCTGATGCTGCTGGACGTGATGCTTCCCGGCATGGACGGCTGGCAGGTACTCAAAGCAGTGCGCAAAACCAGTACCATTCCCATCGTCATGCTGACCGCCAAGGACGAGACCTTTGACAAGGTGCTCGGGCTCGAACTGGGCGCGGACGATTCCGTGACCAAGCCCTTTGACGCCAAGGAGCTGGTGGCCCGGGTGAAGGCGGTGCTGCGCCGCACCCAGGGCCCGGAGGAGGAACAGAGCGACAGCCTGTCCTTTCCGGGGCTGACGATCAGCCTGAGCCGCTACGAGGTCTTCTACGAGGGCGAGAAGGTTGAGATGCCCCCCAAGGAGCTGGAGGTGCTCTATTTCCTTGCCAGCCATGCCAACCAGCTCTTTACCCGCGGGCAGCTGCTGGATCAGGTATGGGGCTATGATTTTGTGGGTGAGAGCCGCACGGTGGATGTGCACGTGAAGCGGCTGCGCGACAAGCTCCCTGACTGTGAGAAACACGGCTGGGGCATCACCACCATCTGGCGGCGGGGGTATAAGTTTGAGGTTATGAAGTAACATGTACACACGCATCATGGCCGTCGTCCTGACGGTGATATTGCTCCTGACGACGGTGCTGTCGGGCATCGGGCTGGTGGCGCTGCGCAATCAGCAGATCACGGCCATCAAGGAGGAGCTGCGGGAGGAGGCGCGGGAGATCGCCTACCTTGCCGCACAGAGCCGCAGCACCAGCTACGGCTTTTTTGGCACGTCCTCCAGCGATATGCAAAAGTACATCCAGTGGAAGGCCAACGCCGTCTACGATGAATATGGCGCATACATTCTGGTGGTGGATCGCTCGGGGCGGATGATGGACAACATGAACGCCGCCTATGCGGACAACCCGGATTTTGCCCAGACCCTCAATGGCCGGGATATCATGGAGGCCCTTGCCCGTGTGCTCAGCGGCCAGGAGATCGACGTCCAGTTGGATGGCAGCGGCAATACCTATTTCACCATCGGTGTGCCCTTTGTGCAAAGCAGCATGGTGCTGGGCGCGGTGTTCATCCAGACGCCCGCGCAGGTGATCGAGGGCGGCGCAGGGGCGCTGATATCCCCCGTCGTGGGCATTGCAGTGCTGGCGATCATCCTCAGCGGCGCGGTGCTGCTGGTGTATCTGCGGCGCATGCTGCGGCCGCTCAATTCCCTCACCGTTGCGGCCCGCGCCATGGCGGAGGGGGATTTCGCCGTGCGTGTGGATACGCCCAACGCCACGCCGGAGGTTGCGGAGCTCTCCGTGGCCTTCAACAGTATGGCGGATCAGCTCAGCGCCGTGGAAAACAGCCGCCGGGAATTCGTGGCGAATGTCAGCCATGAGCTGCGCAGCCCCATCACGGCCATCAGCGGCTATGTGGAGGGCATGGTGGATGGTGTGATTCCTGTGGAGGATTACGGGCGGTACCTGTCCATTGTCAGCGACGAGACAAAGAGATTGTCAAAGCTGATCGGAGAGCTGCTGGCCCTCTCCCGTCTGGAGCGCGACGACGCGGCACTGGACATGACGGATTTTGATATCTGTGACATGCTGGAGCGAGTCTTCCTGCGCCGCACGGGCGATCTGGAGAGCCGCCATATGGATGTGGATTGCGATTTTCAGCCCGAGCCCTGCTATGTGCATGCGGATGCAGCGCGCATCGAGCAGGTGGCCGTGAACCTTGTGGACAACGCGATCAAATTCACTCCGGATGGCGGCGAAATTCGCCTGATGGTGCGGGTGCAGGATGGAGTCTGCGTGGTGACGGTGAAGGATAACGGCGTAGGCATTTTGCCGGAGGACAGGCCGCGGGTATTCGAGCGGTTCTTCACCGCGGATCGGGCGCACACCAGCGGCAAGGGAACCGGGTTGGGATTATCGATTTGTCAGCGGATCATGGAGATGCACGGCCAGCGGATATGGTTGGCGGAGGCCGACGACGGCGCAGCATTTTCGTTTACCCTGGCGCTGAAGGAGTAAAGAAGAAGGGGAGAGGGCTTTGCGTCCTTTCCCCTTATGCTTTTGGCAACAGTGGCGTACAGGGCGACCCTAATCAAAATGATATTTTTTGCAATAGCGAAAAAGGTCAATATACGCCCATCATGAAATGGTCATCACTTACTCCTGCACCCCTCTGCAGGAGGGGACTTCGACCCGTTCCAATGCCGCCTCTCATTTATGCTCAACCCACGTGCGATGCGAGGACTCCGTGAACTTGTTCACGGATCCGAGCCAAAGCGGGACTAACAAGGGACACAAAATTTCGTTTCCCCAACAATCACGCGCGCGCAACTTTAATCGAAGCTGCGCAACCGCATCGCGAAAAGGGTGTCCAGAGGACATCGTGCCGGAACGCCTCCCCGGCGGGGGGCGCCGAAGGCAAAAGTGACAAGTGATGTCGGAGCGAAGCCCCTTTGGCGGAGTGCAGGAGCAGCGCCTCTGCCCGCCGGAGGCCCTCGAATGAGGTCGCCCTGAGTGGCGTATCCTTCCACTTGAAAAATGAGAACAAATGTGCTATAATATCAACATCCCATCATGAAAGGGGACGCACCTATGGAGCTCCACGACATCCTTCTCTGCCGCCTCCACGCGCAGCATCTGCTCGCGCCGGTGAACAGCCTCACGGCCGCGCGCGACCTATGCGGCTTTCAGGCGCAGTTCCTGCGCAACGCCGTGCATGCCCTGCGCCTGCGCACGGATGAGCTCAACACCGACGGCCTTATCAAGAGCTGGACGCTGCGCGGCACGGTGCACCTGTTTCCCCGGAGCGATCTGCCCCTCTACTTCCGCCGCTGCGGCACAGCGGATGATGTGTGCGAATCTGGCTGGTATCAGTGGGTCAGCGGGCGCGGACATGCGACCTCTACCCCGGAGCGGGAACGATATTTCGCCAACCTTGCCGTGGAGGCCATCGCCCAGGGCAATGACACCCGCGAGGGCCTGCGCGCGCTGCTGCGGGACAAGGGCATGACCGAGGGCGAGGAGAGTCATGTCTTCAACGGCTGGGGCGGGCTGATCAGCGAGCTGGCGGGGATGGGCGTGATCGGTTTCCGTGTGGAGATGAAGGACGGCGTCTATGCCGATGAGACCAAGCGCTATTGCCTGCTGCCGAAGTTCGAGCCCATGGCGGAGGAAGCAGCCCGGCTGGAGCTGGCCCGGCGCTATTTTACCCACTTTGGCCCTGCGACGCTGCGGGATGCAGCTTACTTCCTCCATTGGACGCAGAAGGAGGTCAGGGAACAACTGGCGAAGCTGCCTGTGCAGACTATCTTCTGCGATGGGTGCACCTACTACGCCATCGAAAATGGCGAACCGGTGCGGGATATGCCGCCCGTCATTCTGCTGGCAGGCTTTGATCAGCTGATGCTGGGCTACCGCAAGGAGGATAATCCCTTCCTGCCCACGGAGCATCTGCGGGGCATCTTCAATCTCGCAGGCATCGTGCACCCGGCGATCCTGCTGTATGGGCGGGGCGTGGGCCGCTGGAAGGAGAAGGATGGCAAGGTCGAGCTGACGGCCTTTGAAACGATCAAAGTGAAGGACAAAAAGCTGATCGAGCGGGAGGTCAAGCGCCTGTTTACGGTCAAAAAGCTGATATGGGTATAAGGAAAGCGGCAGGGCGGGAAGCTCTGCCGCTTTGATATCAGTAGGTCAGATAGGTCGAGCCGAGGGGTGTCTTATCCTGCTCAAACTCCTGGAGGTCGAAGAGCAGCGTCCTGGGCAGCTGATCCAGCGTGGGCAGGAAAGCGGAATAGTAGCCATGCTTCAGGCCGTTATCGTCGGCAGTACCGGCGAGGTTGTTGTAAGCCATCAGCGTCTGCTCGGTGTTACCCTGCGGATTGTAGGCGATGGCGACGGTCATTTCCGGGTTTTCGGGGCGGTAGGAATAGGATACCTGCACGAAGGTATGCCCGGCCATCGGCATCAGGAAGCCAGAGATGTGGATCATGCCTTGCGGGACCGCGCCGGTTTGGTTCAGCTGGCGCGCAGAGATGCGGGGGAGGATCGCGGTGCCCTTTCCGCTGCTGAGGATGGCGTCGTTGACGTCACGCACCTTGAAATCAGTGAGGAGGCTGACCTCTTCGGCCTCAATGTAGCCCAGGCTGTTGGCAGCGAGGAACTCAAGGCGGTCACTGGAGGGCTGGGTGTAGCAGAGACGCAGTGTCATGTCGGAATCATCGGGAAGGATGATTTTCACTGTGGGGTCAATGAGGATGATCTTGCGCTCGCCGTCCATGGTGGCCTCAGGATCAACCGTGTACCCGTTCTTGAAATAGGGGGTAATGTGCTGGTACTGGTCGGTGTGATCGTCGGTCAGGCGCAGCGTGTACTTTTCCGGCTCGCGCGCCGAAACGGTGAGCGCTGCAGCAGCGCTGACGCTGGAAAAGCCTGCGTCGGTCAGGGTGATGGTGATGTAATCGTCCTCGTAGAGAATGGCGTCAGCAGCATGGGGAATGCTGATTACGTCGCAGAACAGCTTTTCAGTCGTGTGGTTCGTCTGATCATGAACGAGGTCGAAGATGGCGGTCTGCGGATCATCCACCATCGCATCCGTCCAGGTGTAGGAGATGACGCGCCCGGTGCTCAGGGACTTGTCCTGCAGGATTGAGCTGACGGCGAAATTGCTGGTACCGTTCAGCGCATCAAGGATGAAGCGATAGTTCTCCTCCGCCGCGGCGTAGTCAAAGACGGCGTAGGTGGCACGGGAGGAAACATACATGCGGGAACGCACGTCGGTGACGCAGGAGGTTTCCCTGCGCGGGACGAGGTAGTACTCCTCAAGGGGTTGCGTGTCCCTTGCCAGCTCGATGGAGAAGTTCTCCGTCCTGTACGTGCCGTCCTCCTGCCCGATGCCCAGCTCGACGGTCAGGGGCAGCACATCTATCTTCCCGGCGAAGAAGGCACCGGACAGGGTCTCGATGCGGTCGGCGTTCAGGAAGTCCACGCTGTGCTCCGAAAGGCTGATGACGTAGCCCTCCTCGCCGCTGCCGGGTTCCGGTGCGACCTCATACCAGGCGGAGATCAGGTTGACAGGGTGCCGGATCGGATCGTTCTGGCGGACAAGCAGCTTAATCTGCGCGCCCATGCCGTCGTACCAGCCATCCTGCAGGTAGATTTTCGCATACTCGTTTTCGTACACAACGCTTTTGGCTGTCGCCTGCTCGGGCGAGGTGATGGCAAAGGTCATCAGGGGGACGGTCTCATCGCTGTTAACGCCGTTGATGTTTATGAACATCGAATCCGTCATCTCATAGCGATCAATGCGGACGATGCCGTAATTGATGCGCTCGGGGTAATCGCCCTCCATGGTGAAGAAAGGGCAGGGGAAGGTGTTCATACTTTCGACCGTCGTGCCCATCACATTGTCCGAGCCCAGCAGCTGCGCCTGATCGCTCATGACCTCCACCTCGGGCCAGTAGCGTGAAGCGCTGTGGCTGAACAGCACAGCCACGTAGGCAAAGTGGTCGGTTACCATGACGCTGCATTCGTGGACGGTCACGTCCTGTGTGGCGGCAGGGGGTGTCTGGGGATAGAGGGTGCGCTCGCTTTCACCGTCCAGGGTCAGGTAGAACGCTTCCTCCGCGTAGGAACCCGTTGCGCCGCTGAGGATGGAGAGGGCAAAGCGGAAGGTCTTTTCATCCTCCGGCTCGTCACGGTATTCCTCGTAGGTCACATGGGCCAGCACGTCCCAGGTACCGTCAGCAGCGTAGGAGAGGGTGGTGGGAATAGTATTGTAGCCTCCCATATAGGAAAGCAGGTCGATGATGTAACGGGTTGCGGCGGTGGTATTGGGGCTCTCCTGGATCTCTTCGTCCAGCGTGTGCTTGCGGACGAGGCCGTATTGGGCGTTGTCCCGGGAGCGGATGCGCAGCGTGATTTCGCCCGAAATGCCGTCATACAGGGCGCTGTCCACCGCCACGGTGAGGATGTCGTTCTCAAAGAGGATGCTGTCGGGGTCAAGGGGCGTGTTGGTCACGGTAGGCAGGAAGGACTCGCTCGATGGCTGAGCGGCGATGTTCGTGCCATCCTCATGGGTGGTCAGGCCAGCGGCCAGCGCTGCGCCCATCACGATGACCAGCGTGACCATCGCAAAGGCAGTCAACAGGGATATTCTTCTTGTATGTTTCACTTCTGGCACCTCCTGTTGTCTAATGGCGCGCAGCACGTCCGCCTGATCGCGCTCGCTCCACACCATACCGGACAGGGAGGTATCCAGAGCTTTTTTCAATTTTTCACTCATCGAAATACCATCCTTCCAGCTGTTCATACAGTAGATGACGCGCCCGGTGCAGTCTTGTGCGCACCGTGACCTGAGGCGTCTCCAGCACCTGCGCTGCTTCCTTCAGGCTCAGGCTCTGGTAGTAGTGCAGCACCACAGGCATGCGGTACTTTTCCGGCAGACCCAGCACTGCGCGCAGCACTGTGTCATCCGGCAGTACCGCCTCAGCGGCGGGCTCGGGCAGGGAGGAGAAGTCTACGGCATATGCGTATTGGCGGTAATCGCGGCTTTTGAGCATATTTTTGCATGTATTCACCGCGATGCGCATCACCCAGGCTTTCTCCGTTGCACCGCTGCGCAGTGTATCCAGCGACTGCCAGACTTTCATGAAGGTCGTTTGAGCCGCATCCTGCGCCAGCGCGTAATCCCGGAGGTAAAGATAGCACACGCGAAGAACGCTGCTGCCATATACATCCATGATGCGCGTCAGCATCGCTTCGCGAACATCGCCCGGTACCAAGGCGTTTGTCATGTGCGCCTGACCTCCTTTCACCTATTCATACAACATGGAGAACCAAAATGTTTCATGTTTTCTAAAAATATGATAACAAAAAAGGGAACTGCCCGTCAAGAGAGCAGTTCCTGGGACACCAATCAAAACGATGGGTCAATTCACAATGTTGAATCCCGCCTCGGTCAGCTTCTCGCGGATGAGGGCGATCTGCTCGAAATCGCGGGTCTCCATGCTGACCTTGAGGAAGCAGGAGGCCACAGGCATGTTCGCATCGCTGCGCTCGTGGGTCACGCCCACGACGTTCGCGCCGCAGTCGCTGATGATTTGGCTCACGCCCAGCAGCTGACCGGGCTTGTCCTCCAGGGCGATGGTCAGCGTGGCGTTGCGTCCGGCGGTGACCAGGCCGCGGGTGATGACGCGGCTGAGGATGTTTACATCGATGTTGCCGCCGGAAACCAGACAGCAGACCTTCTTGCCCTTGATGTCCACCTTGTGGAACATTGCTGCTGCCACGGCTACCGCACCCGCGCCCTCGGCGACGAGCTTCTGCTTCTCCATCAGCGCCAGGATGGCCGCGGCAATCTCGTCCTCGGACACGGTCACCACACCGTCAACATACTGGCTGATCATGTCAAAGGTGGTGTCGCCGGGGTGCTTCACGGCGATGCCGTCGGCGAAGGTCTTGACGGACTTGAGGGTGATCTTCTCACCCAGGCGGATGGACTCCGCCATGGAGGCGGCATTCTCCGCCTGCACGCCGTAGACCTTGACGTCGGGATTCAGGGACTTGATGGCAAAGGCCACGCCGCTGACCAGGCCGCCGCCGCCCACAGGGCACAGCACCACATCCACGTCCTCCAGCTGGCTGAGGATCTCCAGACCGATGGTGCCCTGACCCGCGATGACCTCGTCATCGTCAAAAGGGTGGATGAAGGTCATGCCGGTCTCATCCCGCAGCTTGCAGGCGTAGGCGTAGGCATCATCATAGGCGCCCTTGACCAGCTTGACTTCCGCGCCCAGGGCCTTGGTGGCCTCAACCTTGGAGATGGGCGCGCTGTCGGGCATGCAGACGATGGATTTTGCGCCCATGCGGGTCGCCGCCAGGGCTACACCCTGGGCATGGTTGCCCGCCGAGCATGCTACGATACCCGCTGCACGCTGCGCATCCGTCAGCTGACTGATTTTGTAATATGCGCCGCGCAGCTTGAAGGAGCCCGTCAGCTGCAGATTCTCGGTCTTCAAATACATCGTGAAGTCGCTGGAGAGCTTGGGCGCTTCGATCATATCCGTCTTGCGCGCCACCTGCTTGAGGACGAATGCTGCATGGTAGATCTTATCCAATGTAACCATCGAAGGGTACCTCCTGAGTAATTCGGAATGATCAATGGCGTTTCAGCCCTGAAATGTAATTGATGAACTGCTGTGCCGTGCGTCCGGATACGCCGCCGTGGCGGATCTCCCACTTGTTGGCCTCCAGCAGAAGCTGCTCTTCGGTCATGTCCACGCCTTCGGGGAGGCGCGCGGCGATACCCCTGACGATATTGTGGTACTGCTGGCGGTTGGGATTGTTGTAGCAGATGGAGCAGCCAAAGCGCGCCGCAAGGGAGAGCTTCTCCTCCATGGTGTCCGAGCGGTGGATGTCGTTTTCAAACTCCATGTCGCTCTTGTCCTTCCAAGTCTCCTTGACCAGATGGCGGCGGTTGGAGGTCGCCACGATGAGGACATTGCCAGGCCTGGTCTCTACGCCGCCCTCAATGACGGCCTTGAGGAACTTGTATTCCACCTCATGCTCCTCAAAGGAGAGATCGTCGATGAAGATCATGAAGCGGTAGTTACGGTTCTTGACCCGTGCGATCACGTCGCTCAGCTGCCCGAACTGGTGCTTGTAGATCTCAATCATGCGCAGCCCCTGATCATAATACTCATTCAGGATGGCCTTGACTGAGGTGGATTTGCCCGTGCCTGCATCGCCATAGAGCAGCATGTTGTTGCAGCTGCGCCCGGTGACAAAGGCCTCTGTGTTGGCGCGCAGCTCCTTTTTCTGATACTCGTAGCCGATCAGATCGTCAAGCACCACGCGATCAATGTTGTTGATGGCCAGCAGCTCGCCGTCATCACCCAGACGGAACGCCCGGTTCAGTCCGAACATGCCTACGCCGCAGTCCCGGTAGTGCGCCGTGACAAGGTCAAAGACCTCCTCCGTCGTGGATGCTGCGTCGATGGCCAGACTCAGCTGCTGCACCTTCTCCGACACGTTGCGGTAGTACATGTGTGCCTTCTTGGGGATGGCGCGATAGTGGGTGAGGACGGTAAAGCAGTCGATGCCCAGATCCCTCTCAATGGGCGAAAAATCGAAGTCGAACAGGCGCTTGAAGACGTCAAAATCCGCCCTGGCAAAGTGGTTGACGCTGCCGTCACTGGCAATCGCCCCCTGGCGCTCGCAGGTCAGGGTAAAGGAGTTCTCGTTGGTCATCAGCACGAAGGTCAGGTAATTGTGCCAGAGGTTCCGGTCAAAGCCATACACCGTGGCCAGATCCAGCAGGCGCTTGACCTGCGCATAAATGCGGGAGACCAGCTGGAGCTTATCGCACTGGTCATGCTCCCAGTCGCGGAAAATATCCGCCAGCTGCGCCAGGATGCTGTCTGCACCAAGATTTGAATAGAGGAGCAAATTCGCTGTTTCGCGGTACATGTGTTACTTCCTTCCAAAGGAGCTGTCAGCGACGGCTGACGGAGGAGTCTTCTTTCTAAACGGAATGCAGCCTGCATGGCAAAATCGGCCATGCAGGCATAAAGTGTACAATCAGAGGCGCTTGATGACCTCTTCGGTCATCTCTACGCAGCCGATGGGCGCAATGCCGGAGCTGCCCACGATATCGGCAGTGCGGATGCCGTCGTTCAGGACGGCGTCAACGGCCTTTTCGATGCAGTCGGCTTCATCCATCATGTCGAAGGCGTAGCGCAGCATCATGGCGGCGGAGAGGATGGTGGCGATGGGGTTGGCCTTGTTCTGCCCGGCGATGTCCGGAGCGGAGCCGTGGATGGGCTCGTAAAGGCCGCGGTTCGTCGCCCCCAGGGATGCGCTGGGGAGCATGCCGATGGAACCGGTGATCTGGCTGGCCTCGTCAGAGAGAATGTCGCCGAACATGTTGCTGGTTACCACCACGTCGAACTGGCTCGGACGGCGCACCAGCTGCATGGCGGCGTTGTCCACCAGCATATCGGTGCAGGTGACGTCCGGGTACTCCTCAGCGATGCGGTGGATGGTCTCGCGCCACAGGCGGCTGGTTTCCAGGACGTTGGCCTTGTCGATGGAGATGACGTTCTTGCGGCGCTTGCGGGCGGACTCGAAGGCTGCGCGGGCAATGCGCTCCACTTCCATCACGCTGTAAGCTTCGGTGTCATAGGCCTCGGGGCCGTGTTTGCCCTCGCGGCGGCCCCGCTCACCGAAGTAGATGCCGCCGGTCAGCTCGCGTACCATCATCAGGTCGAAGCCCTGGGCGACGATATCGGCACGCAGGGGGCATTCATCCTTTAGGGCAGGGTAGAGCTTGGCGGGGCGCAGGTTGGTGTACAGGCCCATTGCCGCGCGGATGCCCAGCAGGCCTTTCTCCGGGCGAAGATTGGCGGGCATGGTATCCCACTTGGGACCGCCCACCGCGCCCAGCAGCACGCTGTCTGCAGCCAGACAGCCGTCGATGGTTTCCTGGGGCAGGGGATTGCCGGTCTCGTCGATGGCCGCGCCGCCGATCAGGTAGGGCATGAAGTTGAACGTGTGGCCGAACTTCTCAGCGACCACCTCCAGCACCTTGACGGCGCTGTCTACGATCTCCGGGCCGATGCCGTCGCCGCGGAGAAGGGCGATATTCTTTTCCATGGGGATGTACCTCCCTTTCAGGTGAATTCGGAATTCGTAATTCGGAATTGGATATGTGGCTCAGGCGATCAGCTGCTCCAGCGCCACGACCATGACCAAATCCGTCGGCCCATTCTCGCTGGACATGTCGGATGCAACGAACCCCAGCTTCTCATACAGGCTCCGGGCAGGGACGTTGGTTTTCTCCACATCCAGCGTGACCATCAGTCCTGCATGGGAATTGGCGTAATACCCGCAGACGGTACGGATCATCATCTGTGCCAGGCCCTGACGGCGATAGGCTGTTGCCACATTCACATTGACAATGTGTAAGCTTGTATCGAAATAATCCGTAGCAGCAGGATCGACGGTGATAAAACCTGCGACGGTTTCGTCATCCATGCAGGCGTAGGTATCGCCAATGCGGATGCACTCCCGCAGTACATCTGGCGGATAGGAGAAGATGCCGCAGTTGGCCTCAATGTCAACCATCTGCTCAAAGATGGAGTCCGTCAGTGTGTCCAGCGTGAGTCTGATAATGTCCATGTTACTTGCTTGCATCCATCCGCGCCTTCAGATAGGGCAGAAGACCATTGTGCTCCACGATCTTCTCAATGAAGGGAGGCAGGGCAACGGCCTGGAAGGTCTCGCCGGTGGTCTCGTCCACGATCTTGCCGGTGGCAAAGTCCACGGAGACGGTGTCGCCGTTGTTGATGGCGGCGGCAGCCTCGGGGCACTCCAGGATCGGGAAACCGATGTTGATGCTGTTGCGGTAGAAGATGCGGGCGAAGCTGGCCGCGATGACGCAGCGCACGCCGCAGGCCCGGATGGAGATGGGTGCATGCTCACGGGAGGAGCCGCAGCCGAAGTTCGCGCCGCCGACCATGATATCGCCAGGCTTGACAGTGGTGGCGAAGGAGGCGTCGATGTCCTCCATGCAGTGCTTGGCCAGCTCCTCGGGAGAGGGCGCGTTCAGATAGCGGGCGGGGATGATCACGTCGGTATCGACGTTGTCACCGTACTTGAATACCTTGCCGGAAACCATATTCGTCGTACCTCCTTATTCAAGCTCACAGGGGCAGGCGACGCAGCCCTTGACAGCGGACGCTGCTGCCACGGCGGGGGAGGCCAGGATGACCTCGCTCTTGACGTGACCCATGCGGCCAACGAAATTGCGGTTGGTGGTGGCGACGGCACGCTCGCCCTCGCACATGCAGCCCATGTGGCCGCCCAGGCAGGGACCGCAGGTGGGGGTGCTGACCGCGCAGCCCGCCTCGATAAAGATCAGCGTGTAGCCCTGCTTGATGCACTCCATGTAGATATCCTGGGTCGCGGGGATGACGATGCAGCGCACGCCATCGGCGACCTTGCGGCCCTTGAGAATTTCCGCCGCAATGCGCATATCGGAGATGCGGCCATTGGTACAGGAGCCGATGACCACCTGATCGATGGGCAGGCCTGCGACCTGGTCGACGGTCTTGGTGTTGGAGGGCAGGTGGGGCAGGGACACGGTGGGCTTGAGCTCGCTCAGGTTGATCTCCACCACCTGTTCGTATTCTGCATCGGGATCGGCCTCATAGGCCTTCCACTCGCGGTCAACACGGCCTGTGACATACTCGATGGTCTTCTCATCCACGGGGAAGATGCCGTTCTTGCCGCCGGCCTCGATGGCCATGTTGGCAATGGTGAAGCGGTCGTCCATGGTCAGTTCCGCGACGCCGGGGCCGGTGAACTCAATGGACTTGTACAGCGCGCCATCCACGCCGATCAGGCCGATCAGGTGGAGAATCACGTCCTTGCCGGAGACCCACTTGCTCATTTTGCCAGTCAGCACCACCTTGATGGCGCTGGGCACCTTGAACCAGTTCTCGCCAGCGGCCATACCGGCAGCCATGTCGGTGGAGCCCACGCCCGTGGAGAACGCGCCGATGGCGCCGTAGGTGCAGGTGTGGCTGTCCGCACCGATGATGACCTCGCCGGGGGCGACGATGCCCTTCTCCGGCAGCAGCGCGTGCTCAATGCCCACGTTGCCCACATCGTAGAAGTGGGTGATGTCAAAGCGGCGGGCAAAATCACGGGCGGTTTTGCACAGCTGGGCGGACTTGATGTCCTTGCAGGGGGTGTAATGATCCAGCACGATGGCGATCTTGTCCTTGTCAAACACGCGGTCGAAGCCGGCCTTGTCAAACACGTCGACGGCCACGGGGGTGGTCACGTCATTGCCCAGGACGAGATCGAGCTTGGCCTCGATCAGGTCGCCGGCCTTGACGGAGGGAAGACCTGCGTGGGCGGCGAGGATTTTCTGTGTCATGGTCATGCCCATAATGTTTTTCCTTCTTTCCTGGAGAAGTTTGCAGAGGGCGGGAGCGGGTTTTCAACCTTTTCTCTGGCTGCCCCCTGTGGAAATTTCGGGATTATTTGGAGCGCCTGGCGGCATATGCGCGCATCTTGTTCATCGCGCGCAGGTAGGCGATCACGGAGGCCTCAACGATGTTGGTGTGCAGCCCGCGGCCGGTAAAGGTGCGGTCGTCACAGGTGAGCTTCACGGTCACATCGCCCATGGTGTCCTTGCCGGGGGAGATGGAGTTGATGCGATAGATGTCGAAGGTGTGTTCCACCGGACGGACGATGCGGTCGATGGCCTCAAAGGCAGCGTCCACCGGGCCGTCGCCGGAGCAGACCTCCTCGAAGATCTGACCGTCCAGGGACAGGCGCACCACGGAGGTGGAGGTGGTCATGTTGGAGGTATGCACCGCGAACCACTCCAGCTTGTAGCCATCCACGTCCTCGTCATCGGAGGCGGCAGTTTGATGGGTCACGATGGCGACAAGATCCTCGTTGGTGACGGACTTCTTCTTGTCGCAGAGCACCTTGAACTCCTCAAAGCAGCGCTGGAGCTCGGTGTCGTCCAGCTCGTAGCCCATTTCCTTGAGGCGGGAGGCCAGGGCGTGCTTGCCCGAGTGCTTGCCCAAGACGATGTTGTCCATCACCACGCCGACGCTTTCGGGGGTGAGAATCTCATAGGTCTTGCGGTTGGCCAGCACGCCATGCTGGTGGATGCCGCTTTCGTGACGGAAGGCATTCACGCCCACAATGGGCTTGTTCAGCGGCGCGCTCTGGCCGATGATGTTGTATACGGTCTTCGACGCGCGGAAGATCTGGGTCGTATCCAGGCGGCAGTCATGCTCGGTGAAGATGTCGGGGCGGGTGTGCATCGCCATCACGACCTCTTCCAGCGCGGTGTTGCCAGCGCGCTCGCCCAGGCCGTTGATGGTGCACTCGATCTGCCGTGCGCCGCCCAGCACGCCCGCGAGGGAATTCGCCACGGCCATGCCCAGGTCGTTGTGGCAGTGCACGGAGAATTCGGCCTTGTCGGAATCCGGCACGCCCGCGATCACGTCTTCAATCAGCCTGCGCATTTCATCGGGCGTGGTGTAGCCCGTGGTGTCGGGCAGGTTGATGACCGTCGCACCAGCCTTGATGGCGGCGTCAACCACGCGGATGAGGAATTCCGTATCCGAACGGGTCGCGTCCTCGCAGGAGAACTCAATGTTGCTCACATACTTTTTCGCATGGGCCACCATCGCCGATGTGCGCTCCAGCACCTGCTCGGGCGTCATCTTGAGCTTGTACTCCATGTGCAGGGGAGAGGTGGCGATAAACAGATGGATGCGGGGATCGGCAGCGCCCTTCACGGCATCCCACGCGCAGTCGATATCCTTGGCAGTTGCGCGCGCCAGGGAGGCCACGGAGCAGTCCTTCACCGTGTTGGCGATGGTCTGCACGGACTCGAAATCGCCGGGGGAGGCGATGGCGAAGCCTGCCTCAATCACGTCGACCTTCAGCCTTTCAAGGCACCGCGCAACCTCGATCTTCTCCTTGAGGTTCATGGAACAACCGGGGGATTGTTCGCCGTCTCGCAGCGTGGTATCAAAAATCTTGATCTGGCTCATGGCAACCTCCGTACTTGAAATTCGGAATGCGGAACAAGCCTGGCTTATTCCAGAATAGCGCCCTTGTCCGCGGAGCTGACCAGCTTGGCATAACGGGCCAGGTAGCCGGTCTTAACCTTGGGCTCGGGGCAGACCCACTTGGCACGGCGCTCGGCCAGGGTGGCATCATCCACCTTCAGCTCAATGGAGCAGTTCGGGATGTCGATGGCGATCAGGTCGCCCTCTTCCACCAGGGCGATCAGGCCGCCCGCAGCTGCCTCGGGGCTGATGTGGCCGATGGATGCGCCGCGGGTTGCACCGGAGAAGCGTCCGTCAGTCAGCAGGGCAACGCTCTCGCCCAGGCCCATGCCGCAGATGGCGGAGGTGGGGTTGAGCATCTCGCGCATGCCGGGGCCGCCCTTGGGGCCCTCGTAGCGGATGACCACCACATCACCGGGGACGATCTTGCGGGCGTAGATGGCGGAAATGGCCTCTTCCTCGGAGTCGAACACGCGGGCAGGGCCCTCGTGCTTCATCATCTCGGGAGCCACGGCGCTCTGCTTGACCACGCAGCCGTCCTTGGCCAGGTTGCCCTTGAGCACCGCGATGCCGCCGCTGAGGGAATAGGGATTCTCGATGGGCCGGATGATGGTGGTGTCGCGGTTGACCACGCCCTCCAGGTTTTCCGCCATGGTCTTGCCGGTGACGGTCTGCACGGAGGTGTCCAGCAGGTTCTTCTTGGTCAGCTCCTTCATCACCGCCAGGACACCGCCAGCGCGGTCGAGATCCTCCATGAAGGTGTCGCCTGCCGGGGCCAGGTGGCACAGGTTGGGGGTGTTGGCGGAGATATCATTGGCATGGTCGAGGTCGATGGTCACGCCAGCCTCATGGGCGATGGCGGGCAGGTGCAGCATCGTGTTGGTGGAGCAGCCCAGGGCCATATCGACGGTCTCGGCGTTGTTGAAGGCGGCGGGGGTCATGATGTCGCGGGGGCGGATGTTCTTCTCCACCAACTGCATGATCTGCATGCCGGCGTGCTTCGCCAGACGCAGACGGGCGCTCAGCGGCGCGGGAATCGTGCCGTTGCCCGGCAGCGCCATGCCCAGGGCCTCGCACAGGCAGTTCATGGAGTTGGCGGTGTACATGCCGGAGCAGCTGCCGCAGGAGGGGCAGGCGTTCTCTTCGTAGTTGCGCACGCCGTCCTCATCCAGGGTGCCGGCCTTGTAGGCGCCGACAGCCTCGAACATGTGGCTCAGGCAGGTGCGGCGGCCATCGTTCAGGTGACCGGCCAGCATCGGGCCGCCGGAGCAGAAGATGGTCGGGATATTCAGGCGTGCCGCAGCCATCAGCAGGCCGGGGACGT
>JAFUOR010000138.1 GCA_017481825.1 Clostridia bacterium | reverse complement strand
GGTCAGTTTGAGGTGCTGACCAAGAAGGAAGTCATCAAGCTGAAGGCCGAGCGTGAAAATCTGGAAGCCAACATCGGCGGCATCCGCGAGATGAAGAAGCTGCCCGGCGCCCTGTTCGTGGTTGATCCCCGCAAGGAGCACATCGCCGTGACCGAGGCCCGCATCCTGAACATCCCGATCGTGGCTATTGTTGATACCAACTGCGATCCCGACGAGATCGATTACGTCATCCCCGGCAATGACGACGCCATCCGCGCTGTCAAGCTGATCGCCGGCAAGATGGCCGATGCCATCCTGGAAGGCAAGCAGGGCGAGCAGTCCGCTGAGGCTGTTGAGGCTCCCGTCGAGGCGTAATTACCTGACGGCATCAAAAAAGCGGCAAAGCCATTTTTTGAGAAATGCTGATGAATGTTTTTCTCTGCAAAGCTTTGATTTGCGGAGGAAAGCGCCCCGCCCAACCGGCAAAGCCGATCGATGCGATTTCAGTCTGCCGACGGCGAGTTGCTGAACTCCTGTCCCCTTGCTGGTTATCTCGATCTGCCAAGCCATTTGGGAACTAACATGATATGAAAGGGTGAATTCACCATGGCGAATATTACTGCTGCTCTGGTTAAGGAACTGCGTGAGCGCACCAGCGCCGGCATGATGGACTGCAAGAAGGCCCTCATGGAGAACGACGGCGACATGGACAAAGCCATCGACTGGCTGCGTGAGAAGGGTCTGGCCCAGGCTGCCAAGAAGGCTGGCCGCATCGCTGCTGAAGGTGCTGTTGTCCAGTACATCACCGAGTGCGGCAAGGTCGGCGCTGTTGTGGAAGTCAACTGTGAGACCGACTTCGTTGCCAACACCGACAACTTCAAGAGCTTTGCCAACTCCGTTGCCAAGCATGTGGCCCTGGCCAATCCTGCTGACATCGAGGCGCTGAACGCCCAGAAGTTCGTCGATGATGAGTCCAAGACCATCTCCGACATGATCTCCGATGCCACCGTGGCCATCGGTGAGAAGATTTCCATCCGCCGCTTCGCTCGTTACGAGACCGAGGGTCTGGTGTCCTCCTACATCCACATGGGCGGCAAGGTTGGCGTGCTGGTTGAGGTTGCCACCACCGCCGGTGACAACGAGGCTGTGAAGGAGCTGGCTCACGACCTGTGCCTGCAGATCGCCGCTGCCAAGCCCGAGGCTGTGCGCCGCGAGGAAGTCAACTCCGAGAACCTTGACAAGGAGCGCGAGATCTACCGCGCCAAGGCCATCGAGTCCGGCAAGCCCGAGAAGATCGTCGACAAGATCGTCGAGGGTCAGATCGAGAAGTACTACAAGGAAGTCTGCCTGCTGGAGCAGCTGTTCGTCAAGGACGGCGACAAGACCATCAAGGGTCTGATCTCCGAGGTTTCCAAGGCTGTGGGCGCCCCCATCGACGTGGTTCGCTATGCTCGTTTCGAGCGCGGCGAGGGCATCGAGAAGCGTCAGGACAACCTGGCCGCTGAGATCGCCGCCATGCAGAACAAGTAATCAAATGCACATTCGGGGAACTGCATCATGTATGCGGTTCCCCGTTTTCTGTGCAGAGAGGGCGCGTGCTTATGGGAGCATCAAGGGATTACATCCGCTGGCTGCGCAGCAAGGTTGGACATGAGCGCATCATTCTGAATTTTGTAGGCGGCTGCATTTTCAACGGCAAGGGCGAGGTGCTTTTGCAGCGCAGGGGCGATAGCAGCCTTTGGGGCTTCCCCGGCGGTGCAATTGAACCTGGTGAATCCATCTGCGAAGCCGCAATCCGCGAAATTAAGGAAGAAACAGGCCTGGATGTGGAAGTGAAAAAGCTGATCGGCATTTATACAGATCCCTGTATGGAATACCCTAATGGCGATTTGGCGCACAGTATCTGTATCGGCGTTGAGTTTGGCGTGCTGGGCGGCACTCTTGGCTGCGATCATGTGGAGACGCTGGAGTTGAAATATTTCCCGCTTGACGCGCCGCCGCCACTGTTCTGTATGCAGCATGAAAACCTGCTGCGCGACATTCGCCAAAAGAGATGTGGCGTTATTGATTGACCATCCCCACCTGCATGGTATATAATAGACACAAGCATAAGAACACACGGGGCGATTGCGCCCTTTTACAAGCAAAAGGAGGAACCATCCATGGCAGCCTACAAGCGCGTTCTGCTCAAGCTCTCCGGCGAGGCCCTCAAGTCCGGTACTGATCTGTTCGATTTTGACAAGGTGCGTCAAACTGCGGGCATCATCCGCAAGATCACCGATATGGGTACGGAGGTCGGCATCGTGATCGGCGCCGGCAACATCTGGCGCGGCCGTCAGGGGCCTGCCGCCAACATGGATGCGGTCACCGCTGATCAGATGGGCATGCTGGGCACGGTCATCAACTGCCTGTGCATGGCTGACGCCTTGCGTCAGGCCGGTGTGGATGCGGTGGTGCAGTCTGCGGTGGATATGAACCGCTTCTGCGAGCCCTTCAATGCCATGGCAGCGCGCCGTCACCTGTCCGCGGGCCGCGTGGTGCTCTTTGCGGCGGGCAGCGGCAATCCCTTCTTCTCCACCGATACGGCGGTTGCCCTGCGCGCCATTGAGATGCAGGTGGATGCCATCCTCATGGCCAAGAACATCGACGGCGTGTATACCGCCGATCCCCACAAGGATCCCACCGCCACCCTCATCAAGGACATCACCTACAAGGAAGCGCTGAACCGCGGCCTGAAGGTCATGGACGCTGCTGCCTTCGCCCTGTGCGCGGAAAACGCTGTGCCCATGGTGCGCGTTTTCGGCCTTGACAAGCCGGAAAACGTGATCTCTGTCCTTGAGGGAAACGACATGGGGACGTTTGTGCATCCCTAAAATTCGGAATTTCCCTTCCCCCCTTGCAAAGAAAGCCAAAACAAGGTACAATAAAAGAAGCAATTTATCCCCCGATAAAAGGAGGTTTTTACCATGACTGTGAAGGAAATTCTCGATCAGGCGAAGGATAAGATGGATAAGTCCATCGCTGTGCTGCAGGGCAATATGCAGGCGATTCGTGCAGGCCGCGCGAATCCCAAGCTGCTGGATCGTATCACGGTTGATTACTACGGCACCCCTACGCCCCTGAATCAGATCGGCAACGTCACCGTGCCGGAAGCCCGCATGATGGTCATCAAGCCCTGGGAGAAGACCATGCTCAAGGCCATCGAAAAGGCGATCCAGACCAGCGATCTGGGCCTGAATCCCAACAATGACGGCGAGGTCATCCGCCTGATCTTCCCCGAGCTGAACGCCGAGCGCCGTAAGGACCTGACCAAGCAGGTCAAGAAGAACGCCGAGGAGGCGAAGGTCGCCGTCCGTGCCATCCGCCGCGACGCCATTGAGCAGGTCAAGAAGCTCAAGAAGGATTCCCTGATCACCGAGGACGATCAGCGCAAGGCCGAGGAAGACGCTCAGAAGCTGACCGACAAGGCCACCAAGGAATGCGATACCATCGCTGCCGCCAAGGAAAAGGAGATCATGGAGGTCTGATTTCCATGGCGAACTGGGACAATCTGCTGGGATTGCCGCTGGAAGCTGCGCTCTCCAAAATGCGCGAGCGGGGCATTGAACCCCGCGTCGTAATCACCCGCGCACCCCGCCGGGAGGAGAAGGAGGGCGGCACGCTGCGCGTCATCCGCGTCCGGGAGGACGAGGTGACGGTGAGCGTGTTCTACGACGGCGATCCTGCCATAGAATGATGAATCGGGCAGATACGTGGGCTTGACGCGAAAAGGTCTGCGCATCTGCCCCTTTGAGGTTGCAATGGGTATTTTTCATCTTTTCAGCCATAAGGCGCAGCGCGCCGCCATGAAGCGCGAGGATTTTGCAAAGCTTCCCCGCCATGTGGCCATCATCATGGACGGCAACGGGCGCTGGGCCAAGAAGCACAAGCTGAATGTGGCGATGGGTCACCGCCAGGGCGTGGAGACGCTGCGTGAGGTAATCCGGCATACGGACGACCTGAAAATTGAAGCGCTGTCTATCTATGCCTTCTCCACGGAGAACTGGAAGCGTTCTCCCGAGGAGGTTGGCGCGCTGATGCAGCTGATCCTCGAATTTTTCGCCTCCGAGATTGACGAGCTGGACGAGAAGAACGTCCGCATCCTGATCCTGGGCGATAAGTCGGCTCTGCCGGACAAGCAGCGTGAGGTGCTCATCGAGGCCGAGCGCCGCACGGGCGACAACACGGGCCTGCGACTGAACATCGCCCTCAACTATGGCGGACGCGCGGAGCTTGTGCGTGCCGCGCAGCTGCTGGCTGAGGAAGTGAAGGCCGGGGAGCTGGAGGCGGCGGATATCACGGAGCAGATGATTTCTGATCGCCTGTACACCGCCGGTCAGCCGGATGTGGATCTGATGATCCGCACCAGCGGCGAGATGCGGTTGTCGAATTTCCTGCTTTACCAGTGTGCCTATGCGGAGTTCCTGTTCCCCACGGTTTTGTGGCCGGATTTCTCCGTGGCGGATTATGACGAGGCCCTGAAGGCCTATGGCGGCCGCGAGCGCCGTTTCGGCAAGCGGCTGTGAGGGTTCATGCACAGTTCAGATACATGTGCTATTGTGAACAAAGGATCAATGATTGCAAGGAGTGTGAGGCGTGATGTCGCAGAGAATCGTGACGGCACTGATTCTGAGCGCGGTTGCAGTGGCGCTGTTGGCGCTGGGCGGCGTGGTCATGGCGGTGGCGATCATGGTCATTATCTGCTTTGCGGTGCATGAGGAGTATCATGCGCTGTCTCTGGCGGGGCATCGGCCTGTGTCGTGGCCCACGTGGGTCGGCGTCGTGCTGAGCGTTCCCATGCTGGCGCTGGGCGGCGCGAAGCTGCTGCTGCCCGTGGTGCTGGGCGTGTGTATGGTGACGATGATCATGGGTATCTTCCGTGCTGAGCCGAAGCTTGAGGATATCCTGATGAGCCTGCTGCCCCTGCTCACGGTGGTGCTGCCGGGCTTGGCAGCCATCTCCCTCACGGGAATCGAACCCCATGCCCTGCAGGTCACGCTGATGATGCTGATGGTGGTGGTGCCCTGCCTGTGCGATACTTTCGCCTTCTTTATCGGCGGAGCGGTGCGCGGGCCGAAGCTGTGCCCTGCGGTCAGCCCCAATAAGACCATCTCCGGCGCTATCGGCGGCCTGATCGGCGGTCTCCTGGGCGCGGTGCTGGTGGGATTGATCGCCTATGCCTTTGGCGGTGCGTCCCGCCCGATGCTGCCTGAATGGTGGCACTATGTGATTCTGGGCCTGGTGGGCAGCGTGGCCGGCCAATTGGGCGACCTGTTTGCATCCCTGGTGAAGCGCCACTGCGGCATCAAGGATTTCAGCAACCTGTTCCCCGGTCACGGCGGCATGCTGGATCGTCTGGACAGCATTTTCTTCATGGCGCTGGTCATGTTCTGCTACCGCATTCTGACGGCGGCGTGATGCACATGCGCGGTGCGTGAAAGACGTGCCGCGCTTTTGCATACCCGCCATATCCATACCCATACTATCTTTTATACGCCCGATAACAGGAGGCAGCCCTATGCAGACAATCTCCATTCTTGGTTCCACGGGTTCCATCGGTACGCAGGCCCTGCAGCTGGTGGCGCTGCACCCGGAGCGCTTCCGCGTGGCCGCGATGACCGGACACCGCAACCGTGAATTGTTCTTTGAGCAGGTGCGCACTTTCCGTCCGGAGATGGCCGGTCTGACCGAGCCCATCCCCATGGACGAGATCCCCGCTGATCTGCGCTTTTGCCGCTGGGTCATGGGTAAGGAGGCCCTGCACGCGGCCGCGGCGGAGGTTCCGGCGGATATGGTGCTGGTGAGCGTGGTGGGCATCGCGGGCCTGCAGAGCGTGATGGATGCGCTGCATGCCAACCGTCAGGTACTGCTGGCCAATAAGGAAGCGCTGGTGACTGGCGGCCATCTGGTGATGGACGCGGCGCGCCGCATCGGCAAGCCCCTCCTGCCGGTGGACAGTGAGCATAGCGCGATCTTCCAGTGCCTGCAGGGCGCGGCTGGCAATGAGCCTGTGAAGCTGCTGCTTACGGCCTCCGGCGGCCCCTTCCGCACCTGGGAAAAGGAGCGTATCTTCAATGCTACCCGCACGCAGGCGCTCAACCATCCCAACTGGGCCATGGGCGCCAAGATCACCATCGATTCTGCCAGCATGTTCAACAAGGCGCTGGAGATCATGGAAGCCCGCTGGCTCTTCGACCTGCCGCCGGAGAAGATTGAGGTGGTGGTGCATCCCCAGTCGATCATCCATTCCGCAGTGGAATTCGCTGATGGTGCGGTCATCGCGCAGATGGGCGTGCCGGATATGCGCGTGCCGATTCAGTACGCCATGTCCTATCCCGAGAGACTGCCCACGGGTTCCAGACCGCTGGATCTGTTCGCACTGGGCCAACTGACCTTTGAGCGCGGCGACAGCGAGCGCTTCCCCTCCCTGCGTCTGGCGGCGGAGTGCCTCAACGCCGGAGGTGCGGCATGCACCATCCTCAACGGTGCAAACGAGGCAGCGGTGGCGGCCTTCCTGAAGGAGGAAATCCCCTTTGGCGGCATCACCCGTCTGGTGGAGGGCGCGCTGGAAAAGCTGGGCAATATGCCTGCGAGCACCCTGGAGGACATTTTTGAGGCGGATCAGGCCGCGCGCCGGATCGTCGCAGAGCTGCTGCCGGGCATGCGCAGCTAAACATATCAACAGGAGTTATTATCATTTATGTATGTATTGATCGGTATCCTTCTTCTGGGCATTCTGATTGCGGTGCACGAGTTCGGGCACTTTATGGCGGCACGCATCTGCGGCATTGAGGTGATGGAGTTTGCCATCGGCTTTGGCCCGAAGATCGTGGGCTGGACGGGTAAGTCCGGGACGAAGTTTGCATTCAGATGCATTCCTCTGGGCGGATACTGCGCCTTCTACGGCGAGGATGATGTGGACGGCAAGCACAAGGACGATCCCCGCGCGTATAACAAGCAGAGCGTATGGAAGCGCATGTTTTCCGTCATCATGGGCCCGATGATGAATTTCATTCTGGCCTTTGTGGTGGCAACGGTGTTCTACTGGTGTGCCGGCGCGGCGGAGGTCACCTCCACGATTGACCAGATCGAGGCTGGCAGGCCTGCCGCTTCGGCGGGCATCGCGGTGGGTGACCGCATCATCGGTGTGAACGGCGTTGACATGTCCGAGCGTCCCGCAACGGAGATCCGCGAGGCGGTTAACGGTGCAGAGCCTGTGACCGTAACCATTCTGCGCGGCGAGGAGACCTTTGAAACGACCATCACGCCCTTCTGGGATGAGGAGCTCCAGCGCTACCGCATCGGCATCACCTTTGGCAGCAGGAGCGTTCCGCTTCCCTTCATGCAGGCGGTTGAGTACAGCTGGAGCTACTGCGTCGAGGCAGGTACGCTGATTGTGCGGACGCTGGGGGAGATGGTTACCAAGGGCGAGCATCTGGACGAGGTCGGCGGACCGGTAGGCGCAGTGGCGACAGTGAGCCAGGCGGTTCAGCAGGAGGGCTGGACGGCGTTTGTCGGCATGCTGGTGATGATCTCGGTGAATCTGGGTGTGATGAATCTGCTGCCCATCCCCGGCCTTGACGGCTCGCGCTTCATCTTCATGGTCATCGAGGCCGTGCGGGGCAAGCCCGTGAAGCCCGAACGCGAGGCCATGGTGCATATGATCGGCATGCTGTTCCTGTTTGCCCTGATGATCTGGTTCACGTTCAAGGATATCATCCGACTCTTCCAGTAACACGAAGGAGGCGTATTCATGTATACCACCCGTGAAGTGCAGCTTGGCAGCTTGAAGCTGGGCGGCAGCAACCCCGTGTGGGTGCAGTCCATGACCAATACGGATACCCGCGATGCGCAGGCGACTCTTGCACAGATCAGGGCGCTGGCGGAGGCGGGCTGCGATATTGTGCGGGTCAGCGTCTATGATGAGGACTGTGCCAAGGCTGTCCGCACGCTGGTGGATGGCTCTCCCGTACCGCTGGTGGCGGACATCCATTTCAACCACCGCCTGGCCATCGCAGCGGCGGAGAACGGCATCCACAAGCTGCGCATTAACCCTGGCAACATCGGCGGTGAAAACAACGTCCGAGAGCTGGCTGCCGCAGCCAAGGCGCACCACATTCCGATCCGCATCGGCGTGAACACCGGCTCCATTGAGAAGGACATTCTTGCCAAGTACGGCGGCCCCTGTGCCCAGGGGCTGGTGGAGAGCGCCCTGACCCATGCGCGCATGCTGGAGAAGGTTGGTTTTGAGGATATCGTCCTGTCCATGAAGGCCAGCGACGTGCGACTGACCATCGACACCTACCAGCTGGCAGCGTCCCAATGCGATTATCCGCTGCATGTGGGCGTAACGGAGGCTGGTCTGCCGGGGCAGGGGACGATCAAGAGCGCCATCGGCATCGGCGCGCTGCTGGCCCAGGGCGTCGGCAATACGATCCGTGTGAGCCTGACGGGCTCTCCGCTGCCGGAGGCCAAAGCAGCATGGGATATCCTGCGGGCGCTGAATCTGCGGACGCAGGGCGTACAGCTGGTTTCCTGCCCGACGTGCGGGCGCACCTGTATTGACGTGGCGGGGATTGCCGCGCGGGTGGAAAAGGAGCTGGCAGATATCAAGGTGCCGCTGAAGGTCGCGGTGATGGGCTGTGTGGTGAACGGCCCGGGCGAGGCGAGGGAAGCGGACGTTGGCATGGCTGGAGGCAAGAAGGGCGGCGTGCTGTTTATCAAGGATCAGGCGCCGATCAAGGTAGAAGACGACCTTGCTGGCGAACTCATCCGTGTAGCACGAAAGATCGCCCAGGAAAAAGAGTCCAACTAACCCGAAAAAGAAGGGCGTCGAGAGGGCGCATAGCCCTTCGCGGGGTCAGGGGGCAGAGCCCCTTGCCGTCGAAGACACCCCGCGCCGCAGCGCAAATCCTGGCAACGATTCTGAGAAAATTTCCGCCAGGAAGAATTCCTCAGAGAGTTCGCCCCACCGCAAAGGAAACGTGCATCATATCCCTCTTCCCCGAACTCTACGAAAGGAGGTATCCTCATGAGCTACGAAGACCTGCTGGGTCAAATCTACGCTGAGCTCCCGCACCTCAAGGGCCAGCTCAACGCACCCCGCGTCGTCTACGTCCGTGCGCAGGGCAAGGTGTACATCACCTTCGAATCCAACGTGCTGGTGGAGGAAGCCTCCTTTTTGAAGATGGAGACGATCCTGCGGCGGATATTCCCGCAAAAGCCGCTGGCGCTGCGCGTGGTGTCGCCGGGACTCAAGGATGACTTCATGGACAATATCAGCGCCTATAAGCCCGTGCTGACGGATTTCCTCAAGCGCAACTATCCCGCCTCTGTCAGCTGGATGGATCAGATCGACTGGCGCAGCGAGGATGACCGCATCACGCTCACCTTCCCTGATCCCTTCAGCCTGGAGTATATGGGCAGGCAGAATGTGGCGGCGCGTCTGGCACAGGCGGTGAAGGATATCTTCTCTGCCGAGGTGAGGGTCGAACTGACCGTGGCGGGCGATCAGGAGAAACGCCTGGCAGAAATCCGCGAGGAGCGAGCCAAGGCGCAGAGCGTCACCTACACCACGCAGGAGCTGCAGGAACGTTACGGCGTAGACGCTGCACCCAAGCCAGAAAAGGAAAAGAAGGAGCGCAAGCCCTCCGCGCCGAGGGAGAAGAAGGCCGCAGAGCCGGCGGTGGAGGAGAAGAAGGAGGAATCCATTTTCCCGAAGATGACCGATACCGCCATCGGCAAGCCCATCATGGGCCGCGGCATCGCGGACAGGCCCATCGAAATGAAGGAGCTGACCAGCGACGCGGGTCTGGTGGTGGTGCAGGGAGACATCTTCAAACTGGAAACCAAAGAGCTCAAGGGCGGCGAAATGCTGCTGGTGACCTTTGCCATCACGGATTACACCTCGTCCATTCTGTGCAAGACCTTCATGCGCTTCCGGCGTAATGGCTTTGGCCGCAGGAAGGACGACGAGGCTCCGCCGCCGCCCATCACCGAGGAAGAGCGTCGGGCTGTGATGGACAAGGTCGAGCAGATCAAGATGGGCATGAACGTCAAGGTGCGCGGCGAGTGCATGTATGACAACTTTGCCCGTGAGCTGTCCATTTCCGTGCGCGATCTGGTACCCATGGAGCGCATCGAGCGAGAGGACACGGCGGAGGAAAAGCGCATCGAGCTGCACATGCACACCAATATGTCCACCATGGATGCGCTGACCTCGGCTGGAGACCTGATCAAGCGCGCCATCAAGTGGGGGCATCCGGCTGTGGCAATCACGGATCACGGCGTGGTGCAGGCCTTCCCGGCGGCCTTCAATGCGGTGAAGAAGCAGCCCATCAAGCTGATTCCCGGCTGCGAGGGCTATATGATCGACGAGGCCCAGGTGGTGCAGAACCCTGATGACCGCTCCCTGGATGATACCATCATCGTGCTGGACTTTGAATCCACGGGCCTGAACACCGCCATTGACCGGGTGATCGAGATCGGCGCGGTGAAGCTGGTAGGCGGCACGGTGGTGGACTCCATGTCCCTGTTGGTGAACCCAAAGGTTCCCCTCAAGGAAAAGATCGTCAAGCTTACCGGTATCACGGATATGATGCTGGCCGATAAGGAAACGGCGGAGACGGCGATCCCCAAGCTCATGGACTTTATCGGGGATGCGCCCATCGCCGCCCACAACGCCGCCTTTGACGCGGCGCTGCTTAAATCGGAACTCAAACGCCTGGGGCGTACCTTCAATGCCCCGGTGCTTGATACCCTGACGCTGGCCCGCAAGATGTTCACGGACATGAAGTCCTTCAAGCTTTCCAGCGTCTGCAAGCAGCTGCAGGTGAGCCTCAAAAACGCCCATCGCGCCGTGCATGACGCCACGGCGACGGCTCTGTGCCTGGCGAAGATGATCCGCCAGCTCCAGGAGGAGAAGGGCCTGAAAACCATTCGCGATCTGAACACCCTCAAGGGCGGCGCAATCGGCGACAGCTACCATGTTATCCTGTTGGTCAAGACGCAGGAGGGCCTGGTGAACCTCAATCGCCTGGTGTCCATCGGACACCTGGATTATTTCCGCCGCCGTCCCCATATGCCCAAGCATATCATTCAAAAGTACCGTGAGGGGCTGATTATCGGCAGTGCCTGTGAGGCGGGAGAGCTGTTCCAGGCGGTGCTGAACAACGAGCCGTTGGAGAAATTGAAGGAGATTGCCTCGTGGTATGACTACCTGGAGATTCAACCCATCGGCAACAACTACTTCATGGTGCGTGAGGGCCGCATCCCCGATGAGGAGGGCCTGCGCGATTTGAACCGTACCATCGTCAGGCTGGGTGACGAGCTGGGCATCCCCGTTGTTGCCACGGGCGATGTGCATTTCCTGGATCCCCATCATGCGGTCAACCGCGCCATTATTCAGGCGGGCATGGGCTTTGACGATGCGGATAATCAGGCGCCTCTGTATTTCAAGACCACCGACGAGATGCTGGAGGAGTTTGCCTATCTGGGTGAACAGAAGTGCTACGATGTGGTCATTGGCAATCCGAAAAAGATTGCCGAGCAGGTGGATAAGCTGCAGCTCTTCCCCATCCATCCCAAGGGTGAGGACACCTTCCAGCCCCTGTGGGAGGATGCGGCGGACAACATCCAGAACATGACCTGGGGCCGCGCAAAGGAGATGTATGGCGACGAGCTGCCGGATATCGTGGTCAAGCGTATCGAGAAGGAGCTCAAATCCATCATCGGCTACGGCTTTGCCACGCTGTACAACATCGCCCAGAAGCTGGTGAAGAAGTCCAATGACGATGGCTACCTTGTGGGCAGCCGTGGTTCGGTTGGTTCCTCCTTTGTGGCGCATATGTGCGGCATCACGGAGGTCAATGCCCTGCCGCCCCATTACCGCTGCATCCACTGCCGCAAGGGCTTCTTCGATGTGGACAAGGCAAACTACAAGATGGGCGTTGACCTTCCGGACAAGGATTGCCCCCTGTGCGGCAAGGCCCTTGCCAAAGACGGCTTTGACATTCCCTTCGAGGTCTTCCTGGGATTTGAGGGCGATAAGGTTCCCGATATTGACCTGAACTTCTCCGGTGAATACCAGAACCGTGCGCACCATTACGTTGAGGAGCTATTTGGTCATGACCATGTGTTCCGCGCAGGAACGATCTCCGGCCTTGCGGAGAAGACGGCCTACGGCTATGTGGCTAAATACCTGGAGGAGCGCGGCATTCAGACCGGCAATACAGAGAAGGAGCGCCTGGCCGCTGGCTGTGAGGGCGTGAAGAAGACCACCGGCCAGCATCCTGGCGGCATGGTCGTTGTGCCCAAGGAGTATGATATCTACCAGTTCACCGCCGTGCAGCATCCGGCGGACGATCTGAACTCCGACTTCACCACCACCCATTTCGACTTCAACTCCATGCATGATATTCTGGTGAAGCTGGACTGTCTGGGTCATGACGACCCGACGGTGCTGCATATGCTGGCAGAGATCACGGGTATCCCCACGGAGGATGTTCCGCTGGATGATAAGCCGGTGCGTTCCCTGTTCTCCTCGCCTGAGGCCCTGGGCGTGACGCAGGAGGATATCGACTGCACCACCGGCACCTTCGGCGTGCCGGAGTTCGGCACATCCTTCGTCCGTGGCATGCTGGATGATACCAAGCCTTCCACCATGGAGGAGCTGGTGCGTATCTCAGGCCTTTCCCACGGTACGGACGTGTGGCTGGGCAACGCGCAGGATCTGGTGCGCTCCGGTACCGCGAAGCTCTCCGAGTGCGTGTGCTGCCGTGACGATATCATGAATTATCTCATTGACAAGGGCGTCGCCCCCAAGATGGCCTTCACGACCATGGAGTCCGTCCGTAAGGGCAAGGGCCTCAAGCCGGAGATGGAGCAGGCCATGATCGACCATCAGGTGCCGGAATGGTTCATGGACTCCTGCAAGAAGATCAAGTATATGTTCCCCAAGGGGCACGCTGTGGCTTACGTCATGTCTGCCCTTCGCGTGGCATGGTACAAGGTGCATCAACCGCTGGCATATTACGCGGCTTACTTCACCGTGCGCGGCGACGGCTTTGACGCCTGCACCATGTTGATTGACCCTGCAACCATCAAGCAGAAGATCAAGGAAATCAAATCCGACCCCAAGGCCACGGCGAAGGACAAGGAAGCCGTCACCTCCCTGGAACTGGTGCTGGAGATGAACATGCGTGGTTTCCGCTTCCTGCCCTGCGACCTGTACAAGAGCGACCTCAACAAGTTCATTATGGAGGATGAAAAGAGCCTGCGCGTGCCTTTTACCAGCCTTGGCGGTCTGGGCGAGAGCGCCGCTGTCGCCATCGTGCGCGAGCGGGACAAGGGCGCCTTCCTGTCCATTGAGGACCTGAAGGAGCGCACGAAGGTCTCCAGCGCCGTGATTGAGCTGCTGCGCACCCACGGCTCCCTGGAGGGCATGAGCGAGACCTCGCAGGTGAGTATGTTCTTCTGATGCTGTACAAAAGCGATGAGATAGACTGAATCCGGTCTATGAAAGGAGATATTCCTATGGCAACCCTGACCCGAGTCCGCCTCTGTGCCGTTGGTACGGAAGACGACATGATGACCCTGTGCCGGGCGCTGCTGGACAACTGCCAGTGGCTGGATGATGATACCGAGGATCGTCCGCCGCTGGATCTGCCGGGGTTGATTGCTCAGGTGAACCATCACGCCCAGATGGAGGGCGGCGATGACTGCACGTTCTATTACGGCATGGTCACGCCTCACCCCTACGGCGATGCGCTGGTGGACACCTGCCGCATGAAGATCGCCAGGCACCCTGCCGGGCTGTGGACGGCACTCTTTGCCTATGACAGCGAGACGGCCTTCCAGCCTGAGGACTGGCTGCGGCTGCACCGCCAGTGCCGGGGCGTGCCGATGCTGGCGCTGCATGCGGATTGGGACTTTGGCCTTGAAAAGGGCATGAAGATATTCACCGGCGGCCGCGTGGGCGATGACTGGAGCCGCATGGGCGAAACCTGGCTGTGGCTGCTGGCTCAGTACGAGGTGGGCTATCCTCCGGAGGAGGCTATTGAGCGCCTGCGCAAGCTCCGCGTGACCATGGAGCGGGAGGAATTCGACCTGACCATCGCCGAACTCCTTCAAAGCTGCATCGACAACCTGGAAGACCTTGCCGCCCATACCTCCCAGCCGGAGATGCTTGCGGGGCTGATGCGCCAATGTCGCGAGGAAAAGGATTACGAGGGTCTGTTCATGGTGCAGTGCCGCATTGCTGAGACGGTGCTGTGGGAATCCGAGCATCATGACCGTTGGGTGGCCTGCCTGGAGGCCGTCCGGGAAGCCTGGATTGAGGCCGAGGGTGAGGATTGAGACCGCGGAATTGACATTTGAGCCGTCCTGACGGGGTGTTGGGACGGCTTTTGTTGTCTGCCGGGATGAAATGTGGTATGCTGTCTTTGCAGAAAAATGCTGGAGGAATATGCGATGTGCAATGAAATGCGGAATCCCTACGATGCGGAAAAGCAGGAGCCGTTCCGGACGGAGCAGAATTCGTCCGTTATCGGCGATATTGTCGAGGCTGCGGTGGAGATTATCGGCGAGGTGGTGGAAGCCGTCATTGATGCGGTGACATAATACGGAGGTTGGCGGGAATGGCAGACATCATGGGTTACGTGGTGCTCATCGCTTTTGCGGTGGGCGTGAATGTATTCAGACGCTGGTGCGACAGGTCGACCGTCCAGCAGCTGATCTCCCTGCTGGCACGGGGCGAAAGCACGAAGAGCGTTGATATGCACTTTATGGATTCCACGCCCGCGCAGCTGACCTACCCCCTCACAGCGGATCAGCTGGGCCGCATTCAGGCCTGCTGCGGGCGGGAGACGTGCGATGTGAAGATCACGCCCATGCGCCCTCTGGATATGCTCTTTGGCGATATGTATTACCACGTGGTCTACAATGTGCAGGGCACGAGTCTGTCGGGCGGGCCTGTGTCCGTGCAGGAGGAGGGTTACCTGCGGGTGTGCGTGAAGCATATGCGCGGCATGTACGGCCCGTGCATCTACTGGGTCCAGGGTTCCCGCACGCCGTTTTAACCTTTGAGAGAGGCAATGTCTCTCTTTTTTGCGAAATTTTGTTCCCATCAGCAGGGATTTTGCTGTTTTTAGCGAATAGGAACATATATTCGCAGCATAAGGAGGCCCTCCCATGAACGTCTACGAGAACTGCCCCACCTTCATCACCCAGCGCTTCACCCTCCGGCTGATCCACAAGGAAGATGCAGCAGGGCTTTTGCGCGTATACAGCGATACGCAGGCCCAGCCCTACTTCAATGCCGATAACTGCACCGGTGATTTTTGCATCAACACGCTGGAGAGTATGCAGGAGTGCGTCAACATGTGGATCTGGTCATATGACAATGGCTGGTTTGTCCGCTGGACGATCCTGGAGAAGGGAACGCCCATCGGCACGGTGGAGATGTTCCGCCAGGATGAAGTCAACCGTCGCGGCGTGCTGCGCATCGACGTAAGGAGCGACCGTGAATTTGAGGATGTGCATGATGAACTGCTGGAAACCATGCTGCCCGAGCTTTTTGACATGTTTGGCTGCGATCAGATTGTGACCAAGGCAAAGTCTTTTATGGTGCAGCGCAAGAGCGCGCTGGCCGTCCACGGCTTTGCGCCTTCGGACACGGTGCTGGTCGGCCATGACGGCACAAAATACGGCGATTACTGGCTGCGCCGGGCATAAGCGGTATTCTTGCGGCATATCCTCCTCCCAACAGGGGGGATGACGATGAACCAACCAACCGAGAAATCCTACGGCTTGACCCTCGACCGCCGTGAGAAGGCCGTGCTGACGGGCGTTACCGATGTGGAGCGCTTTGATGAGGGCGAAGTGGTGCTGCATACCCACGGGGGACGGCTGATCCTGACCGGAAGCGGGTTGCACGTATCCAGCCTGCAGCTGGAGGAGGGCCGCCTGCTTGTGGACGGCGCCATTGATGGCATCGTCTACGACGGTAGTGCCAAGCGGCGGGGCGGCTTTATCCGCCGGGCGCTGGGATGACGCTGGAGGTACTCTTTGCAAGGGAAATGCAGACGCAGGCCTTCCTGCTGATGACAGCGGCAGGGGTGGTGATTGCCGGGCTGGTTCAGCTGGCCGGTTTTTTGCATGGGGTCAACCGTGCGGCGGGCGTCATGGCGGATGCGCTGTGCGCCATGGCCGCGGCTGCTGCGGTGATGCACATCGCCATGCAGACGGGCGGTGGCTTGCGGGGCTATGGGCTGCTGGGACTGTGCATCGGCGCGGTGCTTTACAGCCTTGGAGCAGCGCCGGTGATAAACGGAACAGCGCGCCTGGTGCGAAAAATTATCCGCCGGGAAGCAGGAAAGCAGGCATCCCATGCAGAATCTACTCCTTCACAAGGGTAGAAGGGGGTGTGCATCATGGATCGGGATCGCAAGATCATCTCCTGGCGGCTGCTGGCGCTGATGCTGGCGGTGCTGCTGGTGATTTTCGGCGTCATGATGCACATGAGCCAGAAGGAGCTGGCGTCTTTGCGCGCGCAGGACGCAGCCCTTCAGATGCAGCTGAGCAGCATGGAGATGACCTATTCCGACCTCAAGGCCGAACTGCGCTGGGTCGGCTCGGATTCCTATGTGGAGAACGAGGCCCGCGAGAAGTATGACTTTATCAAAGAGGGCGAATTGTGCTTCGAGGTTACCAATCCCCAGGCGCTGGATGGCTACACCCAGGAAGAATGGCAGATCATTCTGGACGAGAAATATTATTGACGTGCGGGTCTTTGCGTGCTGCAAAGGCCTGCTTTCTTTATTCCAATGCAAAGGAGAAGCTGCACATGAAGGTAGCTGTCATCGGAATCGGGTCAAACTCCGTCCGTATGCTCATTGCCGAGGTCGTCAATGGCGATATCCGCCGCATTCGCCGCGAACGCGAGGGTACGCGCCTTTTCGCCGGGCTGGATGCGAACCACAACCTCTCCAGGGACGCGATGGATAAGTCTGTGGCTGCCGTGAAGGCCATGGCCCAGTCCGCACGCCAAGATGGCTGCGATGAGCTGCGCCTCTTTGCCACCAGCGCCACCCGGGACGCGGCCAATCAGGCAGCCTTCTGCGCGCGGCTGCTGGCGGAAACAGGCCTGGAGCTGGAAATCTGCTCGGGCGAGAAGGAGGCGGCTCTGTCCTTCCTGGGAGCTACGGAGGATGGCGAGTCCGGCGTGATCGACATCGGCGGCGGCTCCACGGAGATCGTGGTGGGGCAGGGGGCGAACATCCGCTGTGCTTTCTCCTGCCAGATGGGCGCGGTGCGCCTGTCCGGGTTGACGCCCATCCGGGATCATGGCGACCTCCCGGCGGTGGAGACCATGGCAGCGCAGATTCTGGAGGAGCGCCTCCGCGAGCATCCGGCGCTGACGCTGCCTGCTGCCTGGCGGGGTACCGGCGGCACCTTCACGACCTTAGCCGCCATCGTCAAAGGTATCCGCTGGACGGAGCGCACCTACATGCACGGCACGGTGCTGACCCTGACTGACGTGGAGCGTGTAGGCCGCGAGCTGGCGGATATGACCATCGAGGAGCGCAAGGCCCTGCCGGGGCTGCAGCCCAACCGCGCGGATATCGTGGTGCACGGCATCTGCATCCTGCTGGCGTGCATGCGGCGCCTGGGCATCGGTGAGATCACCGTGAGCGAATACGGCAATCTGGATGGCTATGTGAAGTATACCTGGCTGTGACGCGCGTTTTTACCGAATATTCATATTTCGGGCGGCCTTCTGCCTTGCGCAAAGGCCGCCTGATGCTGTATAATGAATGGAGTCCCACGATTTATATTTGGATTGGAGAGAATGTCTTATGAAGAAACGTGCACTGCTGGCGCTGCTGCTTGCGGCCATGATGCTGCTGAGCAGCTGTGCGCTGATCGTCAAGGATGAGGAGGTTGACAACGCCCGCGAGATTATCCGCCTGGGTGATATCGTCTATACCAAGGCCGATGTTGAGGCGCAGGTGCAAAATGAGCTGGAGTATATGCAGCTGATCTACACCTATTACTATGGCCAGACGGTGGATATCACCGATCCTGAGCGCATCGCGGAGGCACAGGAATATGTTGTGTCCGCGCTGACGGAGCAGGCGGTTATGTCTGCCAAGATCAAGGAGCTGGGCCTGGATCAGCTGACCGAGGAGGAGCAGGCCACACTGGAAACCACCATTCAGGAGACCATCGAGCTCTACGCCGGGCAGGAGGGTGTGACTGAGGAGGCTATCCGCACCTCTGAGCTGAACACGCTGCTCAATGAGAAGCTCTACGATTATGTGGTGGCCTCTGCGGAGGTCACGGAGGAGGAGTACACCGCCGCCTTCAACACCCGGGTAGAGGAAGCGAAAACCGAATACGCCGCCGACCTGTCAGCCTATGGTGCGGATGTGCTCAACGGCTATACCGTGTATTACCGTCCTGCGGGCTACCGCAACGTCAAGCAGATTCTGATTGCGTTCTCCGAGGAGGACAGCGCCCTGATCGACGAGATCGATGCGGCGCTCTATAATGTGACCACCGAGCAGAACACCTACACCACAGAGCTGGCGCTGGCCGAGGTGACTAACATCGCCGAGTTGGTGGACATGGTGACCGTGGAGATCGAGCCTGCGACGGCGCCCACCGCCACGGTGAACGTGCTGTCCGTGACGCCTGCCTTCACCCAGGAGCTGAGCGAAGAGGTGCAGACCAGCGTCGTAAATCTGGCCGAGGCCGAGGCTAAGCGCGCCTTCCTGGAGGAGCAGCTGGCAGCGGCACAGGCGCAGGCCAGGGCCAACATCGATCCCAAGGCTGACGAGGTGCTTTCCCGCCTCGCTGCGGGCGAGGACTGGGACGCTCTGGCGGCGGAATACAATGAGGATCCCGGCATGATGGAGGGCGCGACCCACGCCGCTACGGGCTACCCCGTGTGCGAGGGCTTCACCCAGTTTGACAGCGCCTTTGTGGATGCCGCCATGGCCCTCTCCGAGGTGGGCAGCTGGACGGACAAGACCGAGGGCAGCTACGGCTACTACATCATCCAGTACACCAGCGATGTGGCGGAGGGCGCCGTGGATGCGGAATCCGTGCGCACCGTGCTGATGGATGAACTGCTGGCCACCGAGCAGGGCGAGCTCTATGACGCGACCCTGACCGAGTGGGTGGAAACCTCCGATGTGAAGGTTGACCGCGACGCGCTGAACGACTGATTGTGGGGAGGATGTAAGAGGAGCGCGGCAATAGCGAGTTGCCCGTATAGCAGTAAGCTCCTCATCAGGAGAAGGAGGATTGACGATGATTAAGAGCAGCAAGCAAAACAAAGAAGCATGGGAGTTCAATGCTTATGACTTCTGGGTGAAGGAAGCCGGTCTGCCGCGCGAAAAAGCAAAGAAGCTCCTCGCCGATCCCGTTCGTTCGCTGCGCTTTCATGCCTCCTATTTTGATTCGTTTCAGGGCATCAAAGTTGCCAACATTTGCGGCTCCTGCGGCAAAAAGGCCGTTGCCTTAGCTGCGCTCGGTGCTGATGTCACGGTGTTTGATATTTCAGAAGAGAACAAGAAGTACGCCACGGAGCTTGCTGATGCGGCACATGTTGCCATCCATTACGAGGTATGCGACGTTCTGGAGATCAATCTTCACAAATATGCAGGCTATTTTGATGTCGTGTTCATGGAAGGCGGGATTCTACACTACTTCCACAACATAAGCGATTTCATGCAGATAATGTATGCCCTGCTGAAGCCGGAAGGATACATGATTTGCAGTGACTTCCATCCTCTTACAAAGATCTATGATGTGCTGGACTTTCAGCAACCGATAATGGGATACTTCTCAACACAAATCTTTGAGGGAGAAATGCCCCATGCCCGTTTTCATGATGAAAAAACAAGAAAGACTTTCCCCAAATGCAGCTTGAGAAAATACACCATCAGTGAGATCATTAACGCAGTTGTTGGTTCGGGTTTTGTCCTGAACAGATTTGATGAACACCCGGCCTGGACGAATCCTGATCTGCCCGGAGAGTTCACCATTACTGCAAACAAACGATCCGGCTCACCCCGAAGGCAAGTATAAAAGCACACTTCTATACACAACTTTTTCGTGTAATGCGAAACGCCAGGCTGAAAGTCAGTCTGGCGTTTACTATTATATGGGCACCGGCCTATACCGCCGGTCTCCTTTTGCGGCGGCTCACTCCGCCAGCTCCGAAAATGTCATGATATCCACATTAGCCTGCCCGGGCTTCCAGACCTTCTTGAGCTTGCCCTTCTCGTTGCGGTAGAACAGCGCGCTGGAGGGGCCGCCATCGAGGTTGTAGGCCCATTCGGGGTCGAGCTGCTCCTGCAGGAAGGTCACGCACTGGGCCATGGTCAGCCCGCCGCTGGGCTTGCCGCGGTTGGTGACGGTCAGGATGATGTAATTGTTGGCGTCCATCCGGGCGATGATGGTGCGCATGGCGCGGGAGTTGGTGAATTTCCACTCCGGATCGAGGATGGATTCGTGGTCGCGGATGATGGGGCATTCCACATAGAATGACCAGGTCTGCGTGGGGTTCTCCGCCACGACGGCTTCGGGGTCATCGCCCACATGGAGGCGAAGGCCGTCAGTGTTGAGGGTCAGGCCGTAAAAGGGTACACCCGTCAGGCAGCGGAAGACCTCGCCGTCCGTCACGGTGACCGAGCCAAGGGGCGTGAAGTAATAATCCTTGCTTGTGCCGGGGTAGTTTTCCGGAATCCAGGAATAGGTGCGCGTCACATATCCGCTGGCGTTAATGATCAGGGAGGCCTTCGGAGCCTTTTCGGCGATCTCGTCGGTGGGCTTGACGTTCTTCTCCCAGGTGGCGGTGGCTTTGCCGATCTGCTGACCGGGATCGGCCATCCACACCTTGGTCAGATAGCACTTCGCACCCTCATAGGTGAAGGATTCGATGCGCCACCAGAGGGTATTGTTTTCGTGCACGGCGATTTCCTCATCGCCGGAAAAGGTGTAGGGGTACACGGGCAGCGGCGCTTCCGCCAGCGCGGTCAGGGGCAGAAACAGGAGCAGCAGCAGGATAGCCAGCCTTCGCATGGGCAACATCCTCTCTTGTTTTGGTGGTATCATCATAGCACATTTGATGGAAAAAGAGAAGCACAGAATTCATCCACAGTTCATGGGGATTTCATGACCGCGTCATATCCGCCTGCTATGATAAGGACGAAAGGAGGCCCCTATGAAAACGAAAAACAGAACCCGAAAGCTGGTAGATGCCGCGTTGGTTGCTGCGATGCTGCTGGCGAACGTCCCTGGCCTGGCGGATGATATGCTGTCCCAGGAACCCCCTGTTCCCGCACTGATGGACGTGCTGCCTGCCGATTTGATGAACGACGATGCCGAAGAAGTGTAACATCTCAGCCCTGCAGCTTTGATGATAGATTTATCTTATGCGTATAATCTCCTTCCCTTATGCCGGAGACCGTGTGCAGGCGCGGCCTCCTTTCACATACAAAAACAAAGGAACAGAAAATATCAGAAAGATGCAATATTTAGGTAAATTCATTATCTCGGCGACCTCCGTAGGAGGTCGCCGCCTCCACCACATCAGAAGAGCAGACAAGTGCCGGGCAACGTGAGGCGACTGCAGGAGAGCCGAACCAAAGCATGTCCAACAAAGCACATGTAGATTTCGTCTCCCAATCAACACGCGCACTCCAACCGAACGGAATCAACTCAATCGTGAAAAGGGGTTCTTGGGGGCTAACGCCCCCAAAGCAGGGGGCAGAGGCTAACCAGCCTCTGGCCTCGCTTGACGCAGCATTCCAACCATGCTATCATGACATAAAGGATGTTGTCGGGAGGCGCTGTTCATGTCCATTCTAATCACCGGGTTTGATCCCTTCGATGGAGCCAACATCAATCCTTCCTGGGCGGCGGTGGAGCTTGTGCCGGAGGAGGTTTGCGGTCAAAGGGTGTATAAAATGCAGCTGCCTACGATTTTTGGCAAGGCTGCGGAGCTGCTTTGTGCGGAGATTGAGCGGGTGAAGCCTGCGGTGGTGATGTGCTGCGGTGTGGCCAATGGGCGCACGGGCGTGACGCCGGAGCTGGTGGCCATCAATTACCGGCAGGCGCGGATTGCGGATAACATCGGGCAATGCTTTTTCGGCGTGCCCATTGCCCCAGGCGGGGACGCGGCGTATATGACGCGCCTCCCGGTCAATGATATGGTGGAGGCCATCCGCGAGGCGGGCATTCCGGCGTATTTGTCCTATTCTGCCGGAGCCTATGTGTGCAACGATGTGTACTACGCGCTGCTGCAGAGCGAAAAAGCCTTTGGCCATCGCGGTTTGTTTGTGCACGTGCCGGGTACGGAGGCGGTGGATGCGCCAAAGGCCGCACAGGCGCTGGCGATCTGCCTGGAGAAGGCGTTACAGCATAATATCGGCTGATTTGGGGGATGCTTCCTGCGAGGTGATCAACATGCGCAGGGTGCATCCCCTTTGGCGTGGATTTTACTTATCGTTGACGCTGGTGGCGGCGATTGTGCTGATGAAGGGCGGCGTAGATGCGCTGGCGGCCTACCGGCTGGACCGACGCGGCCTGGTGCTGATGGCGATGACTGCCGTCGGCGCGTTCCTGGCTGCACTGCCGGGTCGACTGCGGCGCAGGAAGGAGGCACGTTCCCCTCGGCCCCGATGGCAGCGGTGCCTGGCGCGCTTTGTGTGCGGCGCGGCATTGGCTCTGGGACTGGGACTGGCAGGGGAAGGCCGTATTCTGGCGTCGCTCATGCAGGGCAGTACCGGCGCGTATGCCTTTGTGGCAGCGGCGTGGGTGAGCGGCTTCATCACCGTGCGTATCGCGGAAAGGAGGCGCGCATGACGGGCTATATCATTCCGGCCCTGCTGGGGCTGCTGCTGGGACTGACGCTGCACTGGACAGGCTTCACCCGGCCCTGGGCGCTTCGGCAGACGCTGGCACTGCGCTGCAGCCATGCGCTGCGCAGCGGCCTGTACACCCTGGGCTTTGGCATGGCGCTGACGGCACTGCTGTGCTATCTGGCGGTGATCGATGTGGATACGATTGAGGTGCTTCCGCTCTCCGCTGCGGTGATCGCGGGCGGGATGATCTTTGGCGTGGCTGCCGGATGGTGCGGCTTTACGCCTGTCACGGCGATGGGCGGCATCGGCGGAGGCCCGCTGCTGGAGGCTCTGTGTACGGCTGCGGGATGCCTCGCGATGACGCTCCTCCTGCCGTCTCTGG
Organism: Clostridia bacterium; assembly: GCA_017481825.1. Classification (GTDB taxonomy): domain Bacteria; phylum Bacillota; class Clostridia; order Christensenellales; family Aristaeellaceae; genus UBA11524. The sequence goes on along the minus strand of JAFUOR010000138.1, from coordinate 11,231 downwards.
AGGGCGGGCTGACCGCGCTGCGGGAACCAGTCTCCGCGACCACGCTTTTCCGGCTGACGCTGGATGAGCCGTATCTGCTGCCCGGAGGATTCCTGGGGCAGGGCAGCGCCGGACTTGTGCTGATGCTGGCGGCGGCGTGCATTCCCTCCAACAGAAGAAGTGCTGTTCAGCCTGAGGAGCCGCCCGTGGAGGAGGTGGAGCCGGAGATCGAACCGGCAGATCCTGATACCGCACCGGCAGACGCTTTCGTAGCGATTTTGCCCGGGGAGGAGCCGCTGGTGGTGGACACAGCGGAAGCAGAGGACACATCCGGGGAGGGTGATGAAAAGACGGAGGACGAAAACACAGAAAATCCACCGTCTTCCCCGTTGCCGGATATGGAAGAATGTAGTATAATGGAAGACGACGATCACCAAAGAGAGGATGAACAGGCATGAGCAGCGTCCGGTTGAGGCTGTTGGGAGGATTCCGGGTGGAGGTGGATGGCAGCGCCGCAAACGACGTGTTGTCGCATTCGCCCAAGGGTCTGCTGCTGATGCAGTACCTGATCCTCAACCGGGGACGGATGGAAAGAACGGCTGCGCTGATCGAGGCGTTGTGGCCGGAGCCGGAAACAGGCCGTCCGCAAAGCGCGATGAAGACGCTGATCAGTCGCCTGAGGGTGCTGATGCAGCAGGTGAGCCCGAATCTGGCGCAGTGCCTGAAAACGGTGCCTGGAGGCTACCAGTGGGAATCCCAGCCCGGCGTGACGGTGGATGTGGAGGAATTCCTTGCCCTGGCAGAGGAGCTGCGCGGCCAGGTGGAGCTGACGGACGAAAAGCAGCGCAGCTTCCGCAGGCTGATGGAACTCTATGCCGGGCGGGCGCTGTGCGATCAGGAGCAGCCCACATGGATGCGTCAGCGGGTGGAAGCGCTGCATCAGGTTTACCTGACGGCGGTGGAGGAGCATCTGCGCCAGCTGGAGCAGCAGGATCGTATGCGGGAGATGGCTGGCGTGTGCCGCGAGGCGCTGGATACTGATCCCCTCAACGAACAGCTCAACATGCGCCTGATGGATGCGCTGATGGCCACGGGCCGCGAGAGCGAGGCCATCAAGCAGTATCAGCATGCCGCAGGATTGCAGGCGGCCTCCGCCCGATCCGTGTCGGCGCTGGATGACTATTATGCCCGCATGCTGCAGCGGGGCCGCGATCTGGACAGGAGCCTGAGCAATCTGCGGGAGGAGCTGCTGCAGGGCAATGACAAGCCTGGAGCGCTCCTGTGTGACCGCGCGGTGTTCCACGAGCTGTTTCGCCTGGAGCAGCGCAGCCTTGAGCGTACCGGGGCAACGATGATCCTGGGTGTGGCGATGCTGACTGGACTGGAGAACAGCCCCTGGCAGCTGGACAGCGCCATGACGGGACTGACGGAGGTCATGGTGAACCGTCTGCGCCGAGGCGATATCGTGACGCGCCTCAACGCCACACAGATGGCGATGCTCCTGCCTCACGCCGAGGAGAAGGACGCCAGCGCCATCACAGACAGGCTCAAGCGCAGCTTTTATCTGCAATTTCCTTCCAGCGGCTGTACGCTGAACTTCTCCTTTGTGTCCATGCCCATCGGCATCACGGCGAACCCCAGCGGACGGCGCAGGGCCGAATGAACCATACAAAAACAGTGGCAGCCATCAGCGTGCTGCCACTGTTTTATTGTTACTGCTCTACGCGGATCATGCTTTCCACCACGCATACCTGGGAGTCGAAGGCACTGATGGCCTTCTGCATGGCCTTTTCCGGTGCGGCATGGGTCACAATGATCAGCGGCACGCGGCCATGCTCCATGCGGCCCTTCTGCATCATGGTGGCGATGGAGACATTCTCCTTGGCCAGCCAGCCGGCGATCTTTTCCAGCACGCCGGGCCGATCTTCCGCCGTCAGGCGGAGGAAGTAGCTGCAATCCCAGTTGTCGTCAAAGGTCAGGGACGCATCGGCGTCGGCCGTATTGGCGAAGGTGGGATGCTCGTGGGTCTCGCAGGTGGCGGCGCGCAGGATGTCGCTCACCACAGCGGAGGCCGTGGGCATGTCGCCCGCGCCGCGGCCCTGGAGCATCATCTCCTGGCAGGCGTGACCGTGCAGGTACACCGCGTTGAAGCTGCCGTTGACCTGGCTGAGGGGGTGAGTTTCCGGCAGGAAGGTCGGATGCACGCGCACCTGAATGGTATCCTCCTCGCGCTTGGCAACCGCCAGAAGCTTGAGGACATAGCCCATCTCCTTGCCGCAGGCGATATCCATGGCGGTCAGCTTGGTGATGCCCTCCACATAGACCTTCTTGAAGGGAATGCGGGCATGGAAAGCCAGGCTGGCCATGATGGAAAGCTTATAGGCTGCGTCATAGCCCTCCACATCGGAGGCGGGATTGGGTTCGGCCAGGCCCAGACGCTTAGCGTCCTCCAGCACGGCCTCGTAGCTCTCGCCACGCTCATACATCCGGGAGAGGATGTAGTTGGTGGTGCCGTTGATGATGCCCATCATGTGGCCGATGCGGTTGGCCTGCAGGGAGTGCTGCAGCGCTGCGATGATCGGGATGGCGCCGCAGACGCTGGCCTCGTAGTACAAACCGGCGTTATGTTCCTGCGCGGCGGCTTGCAGGCGGTGCCAGTTGAGGGCCACGGCCACCTTGTTGGCGGTTACCACGGTCTTGCCGGCCTTCAGGGCGCGGAGCATGTACTCCGTGGCGGGCTGCTCGCCGCCCATGAATTCTACCACGATGCTGATTTCGGGATCTCCCACGACCTCGTCCACCTCAGTGGTGAGGAGCTCCGCAGGCACAGCGCAGGTGCGGGCCTTGCTCACATCGCGCACCAGTACCTTCTTCACGCGGATTGCCACATGGTTGCGGTGCGCAATCTCCTTCTTGAATCCGTCCAGCAGATTCCATACGCCGCCGCCGACATTACCGCAGCCCAGAAAACCAATCACAATTTCCTTCATGAGTGTACCTCCGTGTGTATCTTTAGGGATATCAGTCCAGATTGTGCATATTCCGCTCATAGATGAGGCGCAGGCCCTTGAGGGTCAGCAGGCCGTCCAGCTTGTCGATGACCTTTGATTCCTCAGCGATCAGCGCTGCCATGCCGCCGGTGGCCACGACCCTGGCGTCCCTGCCCAGCTCCTGCTTCATGCGCTGCACCAGATTGGTCACCATGCCCACGTAGCCATAGTACATGCCGCTTTGCAGATTGGTCAGGGTGGTTTTGCCGATGACGTGCTCGGGCTTGGCCAGGGCAAAGCGCGGGAGCTTCGCGGTGCCGGAAACAAGGGCCTCGCTGGCAAGCTTGATACCGGGGAAGATCGCTCCGCCCAGGAAATCGCCGCCGTTCTTGCCTTCATCCACCACGCCGAAGGTAGTGGCGGTGCCGAAATCGATGAAGATCGTCGGCCCGCCGTATTCCTCATAGGCAGCCACGGCGTTGGCGATGCGGTCGCTGCCCAGCTCGTGGGGGTTTTCGTAGCGGATGTTGATGCCCGTCTTCACCCCGGGACCGATGAAAACCGGATTGAGGCCGAAGTAATTCTGGCACATGTGCTCGATGGTGAAGTTGATCGTGGGCACGACGGAGGAAATGATGATGCCTTCCACGACGCCGGGGCCGATATCGTCGTAACGGAAGAGGTTCATCATGTTGATACCGTATTCATCCGACGTGGCGTTGACGTTGGTGGATAAGCGCCAGTACTTTTCCATATCCATGCCGTTGAAGAGGGCGGTTTTGATGTTGGTGTTGCCGATGTCAAGGGTGAGAATCATGGTGAAACCTCCGGTTGCATGAAGGGTTTTACTTTTTGACGCGCCACAGGGCGCCGAGAATTGGCGGGGTGATGATGGCAGCTGCGATGGCTTCCAACGGGCCTGCGCCGCCAGCTACCGCGCCAATGGTGGAGAGCACGGTGGTGTTGTCAATGCCGCAGAGCGTGTAGAACCACAGCATCAGGCCGAGATAAAGCACGGTGTTGGTCAGCGAGCCGCACACTGCCGCAACAGAGGCTGCCACATGGCGCTGCTTTTGGTGCAGGAGGTGGAAAACGCCCGCGATCACCAGAGGAATGCAAAGCCGCGGGAAGACGGTCATGACGATGGTCAGCAAGGGCGAGGCGCCCATGAGGGTTGCCACCAGCGCCGAGGGCTTGACCAGCGCGGACACGAGGCTGGTGGCAGCAAAGGCTGCGCCCAGCACCAGGCCATTCTTCCAGCCCATATAGATGGTGCCCACTGCCACAGGAATGACCAGCAGCGTCACATTGCAAAAGCCCAGCGGGATCAGCCCCAGCGGCGTCTGTCCCAGCAGGAAGATCAGGCCGACAAACAGTGCCAGCAGCACCATGTTGTAGAGTTTCTTGCGAGTATTCATGCTGTGTACCTCCGTTCGGGCTCCATGCGGATACCCGTCGATGGAAAATAGAAACCATCTCCAGCGCGTGGATCGTCCGGTGCAAATGCTCCCGGCGACAGACCTTGGAGATTACCTCATTATACCCGAAAACCCCGCGCTTGTAAAGCACGGGGACAGAAGCAGAACAGACCGCCGCTGGCGTTTTTTCTTGACAGGAAGCATAAAGCATATTAAAATGTTCATATAGAGTGTGAACTTACCCAAGCGGACACATAATTGAAGGAGGAATTACCCATGGGTCATCTGACTGGCAAGACGGTTCTCATCACTGGCGGCGGCCGCGCGGCGCTGAGCAACGGCAAAGCGGGCTCCATCGGCTACGGCATCGCGACGGCGTATGCCAAGGAGGGCGCGAATATCGTCATCACCGGCCGTAATGTGCAGAAGCTCAACGATGCCAAGGAGGAGCTGGAGCGTCTCTACGGCGTGAAGGTGCTGCCTGTGGCGGCGGACATCTCTGCGGGCGCGGACAACGCTGCCATCGCGGCGGACGTGGTCGCCAAGGCCGTTGCCGAATTCGGCGGCATCGATGTGCTGATCAACAATGCTCAGGCCTCTGCATCCGGCGTGACGCTGGCCAACCACACCACCGCGCAGTTTGATCTGGCGATGTACTCCGGCCTCTACGCCACCTTCCACTATATGCAGGCGTGCTATCCTGAGCTGGTGAAGTCCAAGGGCTCTGTCATCAACTTCGCCTCCGGCGCGGGCTTGTTTGGCAACTTTGGCCAGTGCGCCTACGCTGCTGCCAAGGAAGGCATCCGCGGCCTGACCCGCGTGGCTGCCACCGAGTGGTCCAAGGACGGCATCAACGTCAACGTCATCTGCCCCCTGGCCTGGACGGCTCAGCTGGAGCAGTTCAAGAACGCCTATCCCGAGGCCTTCGAGAAGAATGTGCACACCCCGCCCATGGGCTACTTCGGTGATCCCGAGGAGCACATCGGCCGCGTCTGCGTGCAGCTGGCTCACCCGGACTTCAAGTACATGACCGGCGAGACCATCACCCTCGAGGGCGGCCTCGGCATGCGTCCGTAAGGGGCTCTGTTCCTAACAATCCCCTCTCGCGCTGCGGGTGGATGTGCCCCTTGCAGGGGGCTTCTGCGTGAAAGTTGAAGGGAGCTGCGTTTGGCAGCTCCCTTTTTGTACTATTCTTCGATGATGAGGAGCATGGGCGGTGCGGCTTGGGATTCTGACCACTCGAGGCGGAGGATGGCCTCCTCCCGCAGTGCCATGGGGAGGGCGTAGCAGGAATAGCGGCGGAGTTCGGCGACGCGGCCCTGCAAATGGGCGGGCAGGGGCACTTTCAGCCGGGGGAAGATATCTTGCAGCAGCGGCTCCAGGATATCTGTCAGGATATGCAGCTGCTGGATGCACATAGCGTCCAGTGCGTCATATTCCGCCTTGGCCAGCACGGGAATGTCGCAGGCGGGCCTGCCCTCCTCCGTGCGCAGAACGCCGCACGCTGTCAGATGGGGAATGTCCTGCATGAGCGCCGGGTCGATGCCGGTATCGCTGATGGCAAGGCCGCGGTGCAGGATATACATGAGGCGACACAGCTGGCTGTCGTCAAGGTCGACCGGGCCATGCGCGTAGCGGTTGAGGTCGGGCTGGGTATCGTAGACCCGCAGGGTGACTGACTTCATGCCCATGAACTGCTCCCAGCAGGCGAATCGCTCGCCGCCGTAACAGTAGCGGCGGAAGCGGTTGTCCGCCCAATCATAGTCCATCGGCACACGGAAGCCCTGGGCAACCCACTGCCCGCCATCCAAACGGGCAGGGAAGACCTCTTCGCCGGGGGTGATGCGTTTGCTGGCGGCGTAGATGGCTCTGGAGAGCAGATGAAGCGTGAAGTATTCTGCCAGCTTCCACTGCTCGGAATCGCGCAGAGGTGACCAGCAGGGGGATTGCTGCAACGCCTGAACCAGTGTCCTGACCGGGGCCATGATGGTATCGTAATGGACATGAGCCAGATCGATCTGCAGGTCCAGCCCCTGCAACCGCTGCTCCGGCGTGGTGATGAGGAAGTCCGTGGCGACCTTCCCGCCGATGCGGCGCATCAATTCGCCCCGCACCAGCGCGTCCACCGCCTGCTCTACATAGGCCGTGGGAATGCCCAGGTGCCGGGCAATGCCAACGGGAGTCACAGGATGGTCGTAGGCTGCAATGAGGATGTTCTGTTTCATCAGGTCGTCACAAACCAGCGACCAGGGCTCGTCATGGAGTCCGGGTCTGCCATTGCAGCTCACGTCAAGGCGCTCGGGCTGGTAGCTCTGCTTTCCGTAGTCTTCCATGTTCGTCAATCCTTTCCGCATGTGCTCGCGTCCGGTAAAAAGGCGGGAGAGCACTGTACCCCTGGGGAGTCCCAGCGCCGCAGCTACATCCGCCACCTTTTCGCCCTGGAGATAGTGGCGCACGATGGCCTCACGGTAGACACACGCCAGATAGGCGATCTCGCGCCGGACCTCGGCGGCGGAGTCCTCCTCAGGCGCCTCTTCGGCAACCTCCGGAACCATGTCGATGCACACGGTGGGAAGGCGGTAGCGGCGTCGCAGGAGATCCACATGCTTGCGGCGCAGCACGGCGCAGAGCCAGGCCTGCTCGTTTTCCACATCGCCCTGGTGCTGGAGGGCGGCCAGCAGCACCTCCTGCGAGAGTTCCTGCGCGTCGGCAAAGCTGCCGCATAGATGCAGTGATTGCTGGAACAGCCAGTGCATGTGATGCTCAAGCTGCATGGCTTTCCCTCCCTTCACCCTTATAGTCGCGGAAAAACGGCGTTGATTCACCCATTATTTCGACTTTTCGCTGTACTTTTTCCTTCAAGGTCTTCCCAAAGAAGACAAATCAGTGTAAAATAGAAATATATGACCATCTTTCAGAATGGGGGAAGCCGCCATGCTGCCGGAGACGATCAAACAGGCCCGTGATATGCTGCGGGATGTCACGCCCCTGCGCACCGACTGCGGGATGACCTGCGGCGGCGCGTGCTGCATGTCCCTGCCGGGAGAAATGACAGGCATGCTGCTCTTCCCCGGAGAAGAGGCGTACTATGTGGGCCGCGAGGGGTATGCCATGACGGATACCGGTCACGGCATGCTCCTGACCTGCGACGGACAGTGCAGCCGTGAAGACCGTCCGCTGAGCTGCCGGCTGTTCCCGCTGCTGCCCCTTTTGCGGGCGGATGGCGTGAAGGTGGCAACCGATCTGCGGGCCAGAGCGGTCTGTCCGCTGGCGAAACAGGGGAAGGATGCGCTGCTGCCGGAGTTTGTGGCTGCGGTGCGAAGGGCTGGGCAGCTCCTTGTGCAGGATGAGGCTCAGGCCGCCTTTCTCCTTCGGCTGACTCGGAATCAGGATGAGCTCAAGGCATTGCGGAAACAATTCAGGAGGGATGCGCATGTTTGAACCGGTATCTGTGGCCCGTGAGATCACGGGTGTTGGGCGTAATCTGCTCCTGTGCGGCGATGGCGCTGCGCCCCTGTGTCCCCAGCTCCAACCCTACGCGGCGCAGGCCCAGTGCGTGTACATCGATCCGCCCTTTATGACGGGGGACAGTTTTACCCGTCGCCGCCGTTTTGGCCAGAGCGGCTGGAAAACGGGCCGCCCCTCGCCGGAATACCCGGCCTATGCTGATCGTTACGGCACCCGGGAGGCTTACCTGGCCTTCCTGCGGGGCCTGATCGAAAACGCCCATCGGCTGCTGAACCGCACCGGCGTGCTGGCGCTGCATCTGGACTGGCACACCAGCGCCTATGGCCGGTTGATTTGCGACGAGGTGTTCGGTGAGGAGCTGTTCCTCAACGAGATCATCTGGGCCTACGAGAGCGGCGGTCGGGCGAAGAAGTACTTCTCCCGCAAGCATGATACCATCCTTCTCTATGCCCGGACGAAGGACTACCGCTTCGACCTGCGGCGTGTGCCGCTGGAGCGCACGGAGCACCGCAAGAATCACATGCGCCGCAGCGTGGATGAGAATGGCCGCGCCTATTCCGAGATCAAGACGGGCGGCAAGGTCTATCGCTATTACGACGATGCGCCCGTTTATCCCGGCGATGTGTGGACGGATATCAGCCATCTGCAGCAGCGTGACCCGGAGCGCACGGGCTATGCCACCCAGAAGCCGCAGAAGCTGCTGGATCGCATCCTGCGTCCGGTGGTGAACAACGGTGATCTGGTGATTGATTTGTGCTGCGGCAGCGGTACGGCGCTGGCAGCTGCGCAGATGCTCAACTGCCGCTTTGTGGGCGTGGATTCCAGCCCGGAGGCGATCCTGACCACGGCCAGCCGCCTGGACAATGCCGATTTGACCATTGATTGCCCCTGCACGCTGGACGAGACCCGTCTGGAGGGCATGTACACCGGCCCCGGCGGCATGCTGCTGCTCACGGGCTTCGACGCCGCCCATCCGTCCTTCCCCAGGACGGAGCAGGCCATGGATGCGCTGGAAAGCTGGTCGGCAGGGCATATCACCGACAGTGGTTTCATTGTTGATCAGACCTTCCGCCGTACAACGCGCCAGCCGGAGCTGCCGCTGTTCTGCCTGCTGGCGGAGGGTCGCGGCAAGCCGGGAGTATCCACCGTGGATGCGGCGGGCAGACGGCGTGTGTTCAAATGGGTGGAGGAATAAAATTGTTTTGGTGCTGGTGCAACGCCAGCACTTTTTTGCATCAAAAAAGCAGACACCTGCCGTGTCTGCCAGATGATACAGTAATCCCCTCAGGGTACAGGAAATACACCCCTTATGCGGGATGCCTCAGCGCACCGTGTGGCCCGCAAGGTAGAAGCGCACCAGCTCCTCAAGGATTTCATCGCGCTCCAGACGACAGATCATGCTGCGGGCAGCGTTGTGGCTGGTGATATAGGTCGGGTCGCCGGAAATAATGTAGCCGACGATCTGGGTGATGGGGTCATAGCCCTTGGCTTGCAGGGCGTTGTAGACATACAGCAGGATATCCTGCGCCTCATTGCCCGATTCCTGCAGGGGCTGGAGCTTGGTGGTGTTGAACGTATCCACGTCTGTCAACTCCTCTCGACGATTGATACCTCTTTATTATACACGATGTATGGCAGAAATAAAAGCCCCCTGAACTGTAAAATATTGATGAGAAAATGTGAAAAAACAATGAGAGTACCGCCGCCGCAGCGTCCTCTCTTGCTGCAAGGGTGAGAATGCCATCTGCAACAGCATAGAACATTCATAATCCCGCAGATTTCTGCAGGCGGTTACCTGGCGCATGATGTAAAGATGGAAATTGGGGCCGCCTCCTGCGGCTGCAAAAGTACGCGCGGGCACAATTCAACCGACGGAATACAAGAAAGATGGCGAAAAGGGTTTTTTAGGGGCGAAGCGCTCCTGGCGGAGTCCAGAGGCCGAGACTCTGGCAGGGTACAGGGGCAGCGCGGTCTTGGCCCGGAATTGATCACCTTCTACTTGCCAAAGCCGCACGCAAATGCTATAATAAGCGTTGACGCATTAAACAGTCTACTGTTTATATACCGAAGGGAGCAACCACGATGAAGAACATCACCTCTGCGCAGCTGCGCGAAATGTTCCAGTCCTTCATGGAGTCCAAGGGACATTGCCGCATTCAGTCTGCCTCCATCATTCCTGAGAATGACCCGACCGTTCTGTTCACCACTGCGGGCATGCATCCGCTGGTGCCCTACCTGATGGGCACGCCCCATCCCGCCGGCACCCGTCTGACCGACGTGCAGAAGTGCATCCGCACCGGCGATATCGACGAGGTGGGCGACGCTTCTCACCTGACCTTCTTTGAGATGCTGGGCAACTGGAGCCTGGGCGATTACTTCAAGAAGGAAGCGATCAGCTGGAGCTGGGAGTTCCTGACCAGCCCCGATTATCTGGGCCTTGACAAGGACAAGCTGGCCTTCTCTGTTTTTGCCGGTGACGAGGACTGCCCCCGCGACGAGGAAGCGCACGACATCTGGCGCTCTCTGGGTGTGGCGGAGGATCACATCTTCTACCTGCCCAAGGAGAACAACTGGTGGGGCCCCGCCGGTCAGACCGGCCCCTGCGGCCCCGATACGGAGATGTTCATCATCCGCGATAAGGCGCCCTGCGGTCCGAATTGCTCCCCTGCCTGTGACTGCGGCCGTTATCTGGAGATCTGGAACGATGTGTTCATGCAGTACAACAAGCAGAAGGACGGCACCTTCATCCCCATGGCGAAGAAGAACGTTGATACCGGCATGGGCCTGGAGCGCACCATCTGCGTGCTGACCGGTAAGAAGACCGTCTATGAAACCGACGCTTTCACCGGCATTCTGGCCAAGATTGCTGAGCTGTCCGGCAAGGAGTACGGCGCGGATGAGGAGACCACCAAGGCCTTCCGCATCGTGGCCGACCACATGCGCACCTCCACCTTCATCCTGGGCGATGATCGCGGCGTCAGCCCATCCAACACCGACCAGGGCTACATCCTGCGCCGCCTGATCCGCCGTGCCGTGCGCTACGGCATGTCCCTGGGCATGGCTGATGGCTTCACTGCCGAGATCGCCCAGGTCATCATCAACCAGTACAAGGAGGTCTATCCTGAGCTGGAGCGCAACAGCGCCTTTGTTCTGGAGCAGCTCAAGCTGGAGGAGGGCCGCTTTGCCCGCACCCTCAAGCAGGGTGAGAAGGAGTTTGAAAAGGTCTACAACAACGCCGTCAACACCAAGGCGCTGCTGGAGAGCATCCTGAACGCCGGGGACAAGGTCGCCTGCGCGCAGGAGAATGCCAAGACCAAGAAGCTGCGCCCCTCTCCCGACATGATGCCCATCATCGAGGCGGCAAACGCTGGCGACG
>JAFUOR010000137.1 GCA_017481825.1 Clostridia bacterium | reverse complement strand
CTACATGCTCAACCAGGCGGCGGGTGATCGTGAGATTCTGGCGAAGAAGCTGGGCATTTCCCCGCATCAGCTGTCCTACGTCACCCAGAGCGGCGAAGGCGAGGGCCTGCTGTTCTACGGCAACGTCATTCTGCCGTTCCAGGATCGGTTCCCCAAGAATACCAGGCTGTACAGCATCATGACGACGAAGCCTACGGAGGTCAGTGCGTCGTGATGTTCCCAGGAGGTGATTGAATTGAGTGAACTCCATAACCGCGGCTCTCCCCGGCTGCGCTTCTCGAAGGAGGAGCTGGAAAACCCGGAGCTGGCGCGAAAGGCGGAAAAGGCAGAACAAGCTGCCGACCGATACGATGCGGCGAAAAAGAAGCTGAAAACGCGCCGCCTGAAACTGACCGTCGAGGAGGTTCAAGCTGAGCAGGATGCCATGCACCAGAGTGATACAGATGCGGCTGAACTTCATGAACCGGCAACGGCATCCTCTGCGCCTTTCAAGCAGAACAAACAGGCAGCGAAGGATGGCCACTCTCACGCTGGGTTAAACACCTCCGGGAAAGCACCTTCTTCCACATCCTCAACTCCGCAGACGGCAGCAACGGTGGCCGATGCTTCTGCGCCCCGTGCCAGGAAAAAGAAACTCCGTCTCCGGTTTGAGGAAACCAAAGCGAAGCCGCCCTCCCGTCTCCGGCATCCTGTTCAGCGTCCGATAGAATCGGCGCACGATCAGCTTCACCAGCAGCTTACAGAGGCCAACGAAGATGACAACGCTGCGGTAAGCGCGGTGCTGCAGGGCGACAGGCTCAGCACCTCTGCCTTGCAGATGGGCGAGCACGCCTATCACGCGCACAAGCTGCGTTCCTATAAGCAGGCGCAAAAGGCTGAACGTGCGCTGGATCAGGCCAATCTCCGCTATTTGGAGGCCAGGCAGCGCGCGGAGAATCCGCAGTTCACCAGCAATCCGCTCTCCCGCTGGCAGCAAAAGCGCGCCATCCGCAAAGAGTACGCCGCGATGAAAGCTGCCGGAAATGCCATAGGCGATGCAGGAAAAAGCACCGCTGCCACGGGGAAGACCGTACGCAGAGCGGGCGACGTCACGGGACGGGTGGCAGAGGTTTTCCAAAGCCATCCGTCCTCCCTGCTGATCATCCTGCTGTGCGCAATGCTGCTGATCCTCATGGGCAGCCTGCAATCCTGTACGCCGTTGGCCCAATCGGTGCTGGAATCGCTCATCATCGGCACCTATCCGGCAACGGAGGACGATGTTCGCGCCGCGGAGCGCGTCTATGCCGCCAAAGAGCGGGAGCTTCAGGACGAAATGGATCGCTACGAGCAGTACCACCCCGGCTATGACGAATACCACGTCGATGCCGACGAAATCTGGCACGATCCCTATGTGCTCATCGCCATCATCTCCGCGTATTTCGACGGGCAGGAGTGGACGCTGGATTCGGCTTACCCGGTGATCGAGAAATACTTCGATCTACAATACGTTGTCACGCAGACTGTTTCAACGGAAACCCGATATCGGACAGAATCGAGAACCGGCACACGCATCGTGACCGACCCCGCCACAGGGCAGCAGCATACCGAAACCTACCCCTATGACGTGCAGGTGCCCTATGCATACAGCATCTGCAACGTCAGGCTGGAAAACAAGAATCTCTCCCATTTGCCGGTCATTAGCATGAGCCATCACACCATGGGCATGTACGCGCTGTACATGGCCTCGCATGGCAACATGGAGGGCATCTTCTCCGGCAATCCCTATGCGGTGCCGCTCCGCGACCCAACGCTCTACGACATTCCGCAGGAAACCCTGGATGCCGATCCCTCATTCGCTACGCTGATGGAGGAGGCGACCAAGTACATCGGCTATCCGTATGTCTGGGGCGGCGCAAGCCCGGAAACCAGCTTTGACTGCTCTGGCTTTGTCTCGTATGTATTCACGAACAGCGGTGTCTACAACACCGGAAGACTGGGCGCCAAGGGGCTGCGCAGCCTGTGCCGCACCGTGCCGGATGACCAGGCGCAGCCCGGAGACATCGTGTTCTTTGAGGGGACGATGGGCGCGGATGTCGCCGGAATCACGCATTGCGGCATCTATGTGGGCAACGGGATGATGCTGCACTGCGGAAACCCCATCGGCTATGCCGATCTCAGCGATGCCTATTGGCAGACGCATTTCCACTCGTTTGGACGAGTACCCAACTGATGACAGCTACAAGGAGCCTTGCATCCGCAGGGCTCCTTTTCCATGCACAGATTAGAAAGGAGTATCCCATTGATGATGAATCGAAACAACGAAAACCACACTGTGACCATCATCCGCCAGGTGATCGCTGCCATCGCAGCGCTGTTCCTGCTTTCCCTGTTTCTCTCCGTTCGGGACGCTGCTGCTGAAGAATCCAGCGCCTTTGACATAGACAACTGGAACGGAGAATCCGTGATTCTGGAAGACCCGAAGTATTTCATGGGTGTTGAAGACGATGACATCCCTGTCATTTCCTCGGTTGGCAAAACGAACGTGAAAATCCATGGCGTGCAGTCGAAGTACAAGCTGGTCAACTACACCATTCCTGAGCAGCTTCTTCGGGCCGATCCCGATTTCCTCTCCCTGATGGTCGAGGCCGAGAAGTACATCGGCTATCCCTATGTGTACGGTGCCAGCAATCCCGATACCGGCTTTGACTGTTCCGGCTATGTTTGCTGGGTCTTTAACAACTCCGGCGTATGCGATGTAGGGCGGATGGGCGCCAATGGGCTCTACTCCCTGTGCAGCGATGTCAGCAAGGAGGATGCTCGTCCCGGCGATCTCGTATTTTTCGAGAAGACGATGGGCGCGGATGTCAAGGGCATTACCCATGTGGGCATCTATGTGGGCAACGACATGATGATTCACGCAGGCGACCCGGTCGGCTTTGCCGATCTGAAAAGCGAGAAATGGTCGAAGCGACTGTATGGCTTTGGCCGCCTGCCACTTGATTAAGGAGGAACCATGACCGAAAAGAAAAAGAAGCGTTATCCTGCCGACCGCCAGAAGCTCCATGCGCTGCTTGACAGACGGGAGCAGGAGCTGATCGAGCTTCAGGAAGAGGTGGAAGACCTGCGCGGCCTTGTCAAGCAGGCTGACCGCACGGCCATCCATGCGACGGCGGAACTGTACAATGTGACCCCGGAGCAGCTTGCCGAAATCATGAAATCCATGTTTGGGGATAGGCTGGTGCCTGAGCTGCCCAAGGATGTTCAGGCTGCGCCTGCCGAGGCAGATGCTCCTGCAAAGCTGCCTGACGAGGAGGTGATGGATGATGATGACGATGTGTAAGCGGGTTCTGCCGCTGGGTATGGCGGTGTTTCTGCTGCTGGCTGCATGTACAGCAGCTTTTTCGCCCGTTTGGGCTATCGCGGAGGGTGCGCCTGTGCCCACGGAGGTGCCCATGGAAAGCGTCTCGCCGTACAGAATCATCCTGACTGCGCCGGGTGGCTGGACAAGCGGCAACGGAGCCGTCATGAAGGTGTCCATCACGGACAAGGACAGGCTGGGCTGGCAGAAAATCGAGTACCGGATGAACGACGGAAGCTGGATCGACTGCGAAAACCTGTTTGCAGATGGACGTGCAGAGCTGACGATCCATGAAAACGGCACCTTCACCCTGCGCGTGACCGATCCGCATGGTCATGCGTTTGAGGAAAGCGCGGAGGTGAAGTGCATCGACCTGACAGCGCCTGTGCTCACCGCGTCCATCAATGGCACGACCCTTCAGGTCGATGCGAAGGATGATCTGTCCGGCGTCGCCGGTGTGCAGGTCAACAGTATGCTGTTCACCACGCTGGTCAACGGCACACTGAATGTGGAGCTGGACGCGAACATGAACCAGTTTGAAAAGCTGGCTGTCCGCGTCTTTGACTATGCGGGCAACTTTTCTGAGCCGGTTACGCTGACCAATCCGCATTACGAAAAGCCCGCTGATTCCACGCCCGTGCCGACGGCCACGCCGAAGCCGACCAAGAAGCCGGCTGATGACGCGACAAGCACCCCGACTGCTGCACCCGCAGTAACCAATACCCCTGCACCCAACCGCTTTAGCGGCCTGGGCAGCTCGCTCATCTATGTACAGGATGAACCCGATTCCACGCCGGAGCCGACCGCCGCGCCCACGCCGGAGACGATCATCAAGACCGAGTACATCACCATCGGCCCCGGTATGCCCTATCTGGCGGACGGCAATAGCCATACGCTGGATGTGCTGTACTCTGCGGCGACCAACAAGCAGTTCATTACGCTGCAAACAAAGAACGGCAACACCTTCTATCTCGTCATCGACTACGACAAGCCGGTTGACGAGGAGGCGGAGATGTACGAGACGTATTTCCTGAACCTCGTCGATGAGCGCGACCTTTTGG
>JAFUOR010000014.1 GCA_017481825.1 Clostridia bacterium | reverse complement strand
GCTGGCGACGAAGCTGCGCTGGTTGCGGCCCTGAACGCCCGCATGGCCAGTCTGGATACCCTGGATGGCCGCAGCGCCTTCAAGCTCTACGATACCTTCGGCTTCCCGATCGAGATGACCATCGAGCTGGCCGCTGAGAAGGGCCTGAAGGTGGACGAGGCGGACTTCGCCGAGCGCTTCAAGAAGCATCAGGAGCTGTCCCACCAGGGCGCCGAGCAGAAGTTCAAGGGCGGCCTGGCCGACCACAGCGAGCAGACTGCCAAGCTGCACACCGCGACTCACCTGCTGCACAGCGCGCTGCGCAAGGTGCTGGGTGACGAGGTGGCCCAGAAGGGCTCCAACATCACTGCCGAGCGTCTGCGCTTCGACTTCTCCTTTGGCCGCAAGATGACCAAGGAGGAAATCGAGGAGGTCGAAAAGCTGGTCAACATCGCCATCGACGCGAAGGTTCCCGTCGTGTGCGAGGAGATGACCGTGCCCGAGGCCAAGGAAAAGGGCGCTATCGGCCTGTTTGAAAACAAGTACGGCGAGAAGGTGCGTACCTACAAGATGGGCGAGTACTCCTTCGAGATCTGCGGCGGCCCTCATGCCGAGAACACCGGCGACCTGGGCTCCTTCAAGATCCAGAAGGAAGAGAGCTCTTCTGCGGGCGTGCGCCGTATCAAGGCTGTTATCAAGTAATTTGCAAAACGCCGCGCCCTGTCTCCTTGTTTGAAGGCAGGGCACGTTTGCGTGAAGCAGGGAGGTATGTCGTTGGAGGACTCGATTCGCCGTTATATCCGTGCCCGGGCAAAGCTGGATGCGCTGATGTGCTATCTGCCTGCGCTGCCGGTTGTGCTGTGGGTGCTGCTGCTTTCGGCCAAAACCGGCGCAGGGCTGGCGGGGATGCTCTGGGCGCTGCTGCCCCTGGGGCTTGCAACGCTTGCCTTTGCGGTAAGAATGCACAAGCCGTATCGGTTCATGCGTATGATACGCCAGCAGGAAGCACAGTTCGGGGTTCGTTTTGGCCAGAAGCGGTTTTCTCAGCTGGCGGCAGGGTCGTCCTGGTATTGCTCGGAGGACTGGTTTGTCTCCATGAGGTCATGGGCCTTCTGTCGTGACTATGTGCAGATGGTAGAGGTCGAAGACGAACAAAGCGGCAAAGTCCTGGTGGAAACTGTCGATGGCAAAACGTACCTGCTGCGGGGATTGAAGCGGGAAGAGCTGGAAGCATTGTCAGCCTGGGCTCGCAGGTGAAAATGCGAAACTGAAAGGAGACTGCGACAGCAGTCTCCTTTTGCAGTGGGAAGATCAATAATTCTCCGCCTTGATGGCAAAGTAGCTCTGGGGATGATCGCACACGGGGCAGACCTCGGGAGCCTTCTTGCCCACGACGATGTGACCGCAGTTGCCGCACTCCCAGATCATGTCGCCCTCGCGGGAGAAGACCAGGCCGTCCTTGACGTTGTTGAGCAGCTTGCGGTAGCGCTCCTCGTGCGCCTTCTCAACCTTGCCCACCAGGCGGAACTTCGCGGCAATCTCCGGGAAGCCCTCGGCCTCGGCTTCCTCAGCCATGCGGGCGTACATGTCGGTCCACTCCATGTTCTCGCCCTCGGCAGCCTGGAGGAGGTTAGAGGCGGTATCCTGGATGGAGCCGCCCTGCAGGAGTTTGAACCACATCTTGGCATGCTCCTTTTCGTTGGCGGCAGTCAGCTCAAAGAGTTCAGCGATCTGCACATAGCCGTCTTTGCGGGCGCGGGAAGCGAAGTAGGTGTACTTGTTGCGGGCCATGGATTCGCCGGCAAAGGCCTCCATCAGGTTCAGCTCGGTCTTGGTGCCTTTCAGATCCTTCATGATATATCCTCCTTATGATTTGCAGTTATTGTTGCTTGGCCTTGGTATGTTAATACCATCAATTCGACGGCGTGAAACGGATTCCTGCTGATTTTTTTCATCCAGTGAGAAAAGTTGGAGATTGGTTGACTGGAATTTGCGGGCGTGGTATAATCTATTCTGTATCTTTGTGCCCAACTTAACGGATAAGGAGTGCCATGGATAAGAAGAATGTGCTGATGATTGCATCCATCCTGCTGGCGGCGCTTGTGCTGCTGGGGGTGAGCACCCTCCTGCGGCCCACGGCGGAGCAGGATATGGTGATCATCACCGTGGATGGCAAGGAATACGCCCGCGTACCCTTGTCCCAGCCCCAGACCATCACGGTGGATCAGGGGGACGGCAGAGTCAATGTGGTGGAGATCAGCGATCACGGCGCGGTGATGCATTCCTCCACCTGCGACAACCAGCTGTGCGTGCAGATGGGCGAGGTTACGGTGGATAACTGGCAGTTCCGCCCCAATCAGCAATTCATCATCTGCCTGCCCAACCGGGTGGGCGTAGAACTGGCGGTGGCTGAATGAAAAAAAAGAAACGGATAGCGGCGCTGCTGCTGGCGGCGCTGCTGCTGACAGGCTGCGCAGCAAAGACAAGCCCGGATTCGCAGCCCTCCTCCACGGCGACGAGTGTTCCTGACACCACCAAGAGCACGGGCGTCGGCTTCTATTTCGACACCGTGGTCACCGTGACGCTCTACGGTGCGCCCGAGGGATTGATGGACGAAATCTGGGCGGCCTGCGCGCAATATGAAAACCTGCTGAGCAAGACCATCGCAACCAGCGATGTGAGCCGCATCAACACCGCAGATGGCCAGACCGTCACCGTTGATGCGGAAACCTGGGAGATCCTGCGCCGGGCTAAGGAGATCAGCAGTCTGACGGGCGGCGCCTTCTCCGTGACCATCGCGCCCCTGACGGCGATGTGGGACTTCACCGACGGCACCAACCGCATGCCTACGGACGAGGAGCGCATCGCGGCGCTCCCCCTGGTGGGTGACAGCCGGATTGAGCTGGGCGAAAACAACACCGTGACCCTCCCTGCCGGGATGCAGATCGACCTGGGCGGCATCGCCAAGGGCTACATCGCCGATAAGGTGGCGGAGCTGGTGCGCGGGCGCTGCTATGGTGCGATCATCTCCCTGGGAGGCAATGTGTACACCGTAGGCGACAAGCCGGATGGCTCGCTGGTCAGCGTCGGCATTCAGGACCCCGAGGGGCCTACCAACACCTATTTCACCGTGGTGTACACCAAGGATAAGAGCGTGGTAACCAGCGGCACCTACGAGCGCGGCTTCACGCTGGACGGCGTGCGCTACCACCACATCCTTGACCCGAAGAGCGGTCTGCCCTCCGCCAGTGATCTGGTGAGTGCCACGTTGGTCATGGAGTCCTCCATGGATGCGGATGCGCTGGCGACGGCCTGCATCGTTGTGGGCAGCGAGGAAGCGTTGAAGCTTCTGGCAGCACAGAAGGTGGATGGACTGCTCGTCACCACGGATGGTCAGGTGCTGTATACCGAGGGCTTCCCGGAAGCCTATATGGTATCCCAATAAAGCGTTATCCCTGTTGATGAATCAACATTGGTATAGATCCCAACGAGAATCAAGGAGGCAACATCCATGACGAACAAGGCTGCACAGAAGAAGCAGCTCCCGGCGTTTCTGATCCTGGCGATCATTTCGCTGGTGGCTGCGTTGGCGCTGGCGGTGACCAACGCCATTACCGAAGGCCCCATCCGCGAGCATGAGCTCCAGGCCCAGCGCGAGGCCTTTGGCGTGGTGCTGGAGGCAGATGAGTACAACGAGATTACCATCCCCGACGGCTACAATGTGACTGCGCTGGTGGAGGCCAAGAAGGACGGCGTGACCGTGGGTTATTGCGTTGTTGCGTCCTCCCAGGGCTACAATGGCCCCGTGGCCGTGACCTTCGGCGTGGATATGGACGGCAAGATCACCGGCTGTAAGATCGGCGATACCAATTTCGCCGAGACTTCCGGTTTGGGCACCCGCTGGCTGGAGGAGGCCAATATGGCCCAGTTCGTGGGTATCGACGTGGTGGAGGGCGGTTATGTTGACTCCATCTCCGGCGTGACCGTGACCTCCAAGGCCGTCGTGAATGCGGCGAACAACGCCCTGAAGGCCGTCAACAGCGTCATGGGCACGACCCCTGTGGAGCCCATCATTGCCTTTGGCGTGAAGGAAGACAAGCCCGTGGAGCAGATGACGCTCACCGGTGACATTAAGGAAGGCAGCGCGAAGGGCTTTGCCTCCGACGTGAAGGTGCAGCTCACTCTGGACGAGAACGGCGCGATCACCGGCATCGTGATCGATTCCTCCGGCGAGACTGCTGGCTTTGGCACCCGCTGCATGGAGGAGGTCTCCTTTGCCCAGCAGTTCGTGGGTAAGACTGCGCCCCTGGCCATCGGCGAGGGTATCGATGCGCTGTCCGGCGCGACGGTGACCTCTACCGCGGTGGTGGAGGCGGTCAACAATGCCGTGTCCGCGCCTGCTTCTGCTGATGATGCTGTCGTGGCGGAACCCACCGAGGAGCCCTTTGTTCCCATGACCCTGACCGGCGATATCAAGGAAGGCGTCGCCCAGGGCTTCCAGTCCGAGGTCAAGGTGCAGCTGACCGTTGACGAGAATGGCGCCATCACCGGCTTGGTGATTGACTCCGCTGGCGAAACGGCTGGCTTTGGCACCCGCTGTGCTGAGGATGCGGATTTCATCAACCAGTTTATCGGAAAGACCGCACCTGTGACCGCCGATGCGCTCTCCGGTGCGACGGTGACCTCCAATGCGGTTGTGACGGCCATCAACGCCGTGCTCGCACCTGCTCCCGAGGCGACTGCCGAGCCTGTGGCGGAGCCTACTGAGGCGCCCGTCGGCAATGTGGTCGAGGGCATTGCCCAGGGCTTCCAGTCCGAGGTCAAGGTGACCGTGACCCTGGATGACAACAACGTCATCATCGGCCTGGTGATTGATTCCGCTGGCGAGACGGCTGGCTTCGGCACCCGCTGTGCCGAGGATGAGGCCTTTATCAGCCAGTTCATCGGCCAGACTGCGCCTGTGACCGCCGATGCGCTCTCCGGTGCGACGGTGACCTCCACTGCCGTGGTAAACGCGGTGAACAGCGTTTTCCCCACCGCTGATATGTCCGTGGTGGATCAGACCATGCCTGCCGCGGATCCTGTTGCCGAGGCTGATGCTCCTGCGGTGCTGACCGCGACGGTTTCCGCTTTTGCCGGTGAGAACGTGGTGGTGAATGTCACCCTGAATGAGGACGGCACCGTCGCCGACCTGACGGTGGACGCTTCCACCCAGAGTCCCGGCCTTGGCAAGAAGTGCGCCGAGGAGGGCTTTGTGAATCAGTTCATCGGTCAGGCTGGCCCCTTCGTGCTGGGCGAGAACGTTGATGCGGTGTCCTACGCCACCATCACCTCCCAGGCCGTCGTCGATGCGGTGAACAGCCTGCTGCCTGCCCCTGCCGCTGCGGCGAATGAGTACACTGCCACTGTGAAGGGTTGGAAGGATGGCGTGATCGTGACCGTGACCACCGGCGAAAACGGCGTGATCACCGCTCTGACCGTGGATGCCTCCGGCGAGTTCGCGGAGCTCGGCGGCAAGTGCGCGGATGAGGCGTTCACCAGCCAGTTCATCGGCAAGACCGCCCCTGTGGAGGGCGTCGATGCGGTGGCTGGCGCCACCCTGACCAGCAATGCCGTGATTGATGCGGTGAATACCCTGCTGGCGAAGTGATTTCCTTAATAAAAGATCAGCCCTGCTCCATGAATCGGAGCAGGGCTGTTTTTGTCAGCCGTTACCGGGATATTCTTCCTCGGCGGTGTAGGTGACTGCGTCGGCCTCCTCGGGAGCGGACTCCGGGGCGGGTTCGGTTTTGTCGGCATTCATTTCAGCGGCCTGGGCAGCCATCTCGGCAGCCTCCGCTTCCTCGGCGTCCAGCTGATCCAACTGGCGGCGGAGCTCCGCGCGCTGCTCGGCGCTGAGCTTGGATACGTCGATGGTGTCCTCATTCTGGAACTTGTCGCAGAACTCCTTCACCCGGCGCTTGATGTCATCCGCCGTGTCCTGGTTGTTGCGCACGGTCTCCTGGCCCTTTTCCACCAGGGAACGGGCGATATCGCCGCCCTTTTCCACGATGGCCGCAGCCGCGCCGATGCCGCCGTAGACGACACCCTTGACAATACGTTCGAGATCGTTCATATCAAAATCCTCCTTGCAGGTCGTGCTTGTCTTACTGACAGGATCAGTATACCCCGTTTTTGCCACGATCTTCAAGGGAATTTGATTAGAATATGCATAGAGATGTCTTAAAAGCGCATCATGGCCTCGCTCAGCAGCGCCTCGAGGGCGGCGTCCTGGCGGCCGTCCACGTCAATCCAGAGCTGCTTTTCGGCAGGGGTCAGCTTACGCAGGGTGTTTTGAGCGGATTTGTCCGCCACCACCACCACGGGACGGGGGCTGAGCAGGCACTGCTGCACCGCCTCGCGGAAGGCCTTGCAGCGCAGCATATCCGCCGTCATGCCGCACAGGAGCATCGGCGTGTGCACGTTGAGGGCCGCCAGGAGGCTGGGGGCTGCCACATCCTCGAGGGTTTTGGTGACCACCGATGCAGCGCCCTCCGCCGTGCGGATGCGGCAGGGAACATCGTTGTACAGCGGTGCAGAGGGCGGCAGGAGCAGGTGAAGGGCCTCGCCGCGCGTTTCGCCGCCCACTTCAAAGGGCAGCAGACGGTACCCTGCCGGACGGACGTTCAGGGCGGTGAAAAGACGGGCGGCGACGTCATCGGCATGGATGCCGGTCAGATAAAGCTGCTGCATGAAGGCCTCCTTGTGAAAAACGATAGCTTCTATATCTATTGTAACGGCTTGGCAGTCCCTTGTCAAGAAAGGATGCATTCTGGCGATGTTGATGAAATCTTAGCGGTTTCCTGCCAAAAGAGTCCCTTCATGTCTGTAAAAATCCCGCGAGAAAGCAGAGCTTGCCTTGACAGCGTCAGGATTTTGCAATAGAATGTATGCAGACGAATCGCGCTCTTTTTTTGGGAGAGCGCATGACTTGAGGTGAACCATTGATGAAACGGTTCTGGAAGTGGCTCGTGCCGGCGGTGCTGGCGCTTGTGATGCTCCTGTCGGTGACAGGTGCGCTTGCGGAGGGCGCTTATGGTATGGCCACCACGGATCAGGTGGTTGTACGCAAGCAGCCGAGCACGGATGCGAATTACTGGTTCCGCATCGACACGGGCTTTGTGTGCGAGATCCTCGACGTGGTGCAGAAGGGAGATACTACCTGGTATAAGGTGAACTCCACCCATCCTGACCCCACGAAGGACAACACCTACATCGGCTATGTGCGCGGCCAGTATTTCCGTCCTTTGACGGAGGATGAAACCGCAGCCTATCTGGCTGGTCAGGGCGTGATCACCAGTACGGCGACTCCGGAGCCCACGGCAACGCCTGATACGTGGCAGGGAACCGGCGCAGTGACGGCGACGCCGACCATCCGCCCCTCGACGGACAATGTGTTCGGCGGTCAGTTTGACGTGGGCATTATGGTGGGCGCCACAGCAACGCCGACCACCGTCCCCACGGCTGAACCGGATTACAATCCCGGTGCAGAGGAGGACGGAGCGGCGGACGAGGGCACTTATGTCACCAACGCCACCGGCGTGATCACCGCCAGCGGCACCAACTTCCGCATTTCCCCCTCCACCTCGGGCGAGCTGATCGGCAAGCTGAGCGAGGATACGGTGGTCGAGCTGATCACCATTCCTGATGTGGTTGACAGCGATCACTGGTACCGCATCCGCTACAACGGTCAGGAGGGCTATGTTCAGTCCAACTACGTGCGAGTGCTGACCGTGGGTTATACCCCCACGCCTGCGCCCTCTGCCTATGGATATGCCCGCCTGCTCTACGACAGCGCGAACCTGCGTGACGCTGCGGGCGGCACCACCCAGGCCCAGTGGACGGGCAAGGGTTCGATGCTGCAGATCGTTGGCCCCTCCGAGTACAAGAACAGCCATGACTGGTATCCTGTGTACTATGGCGTGTCGGGCAAGATCTACTACGTCCGTGACGATGTGGTGGAGCTGGTGAATGTTTCCGGCGGCAATGTGACCGTTGTCACTCCCACCCCTGCGGTCAATGATACGGTCAGCGGCTATGGATATGTCATCACCACCAAGGGCGGCGTCAACCTGCGCCTCAAGCCTGCGGGCGAGACCGTGGCGCAGATCAAGCGCGGCACGGTGGTGAGCTGCATCGGCAATCCCGTGAAGCCCGAGGGCAGCAGCTATACCTGGTACTATGTGCAGTACAACAACCTGCGCGGCTATCTGCGCGGCGACTGTGTGAAGGTCTGCAACGCCAATGGCGATGATATCGTCGTCACCACTGCGCCCACGGCCACGCCTGCCCCTGTGGTATCTGCCAGCAGCTATGTCAAGCTGATCAAGGGCAATGTCAATCTGCGCGAGGAGCCTGCGGGTTCCTCCCAGGGCTACCTTCCCAAGGACCTGATCCTGCCGGTGGTCGGCAACGTGATCCCCAAGGGCACGGCGGGCAAGTACGCGTGGTACCCCGTGCGCACGGCGGATGGCCGCTTTGGCTACGTCCGCAGCGACTGCGTGATGGAATGCGACGCCAACGGCAATGAGATCACCGCCACCGCAACGCCTGCACCCGGCACGACCGTAACGCCCGGTGTGACTGGCGCGCCCGTGCTGTCTACCTATGGTTATGTGCAGATCACGCAGTCCAGTACCAATCTGCGCGATTCTGTGGATGGCGATACCATTTACCAGCTCAAGCGTGAGTCCGTCTGGCCGCTGATCGGTCTGCCTGTGACTTACAAGCAGGTGACCTGGTATCCCATTCAGGCAAACGGCTACACCGGTTTTGTCCGCGGCGACTGTGCTTACAAGCTCTCCGCAGAGCAGGAGCTGAGCTACCTGCAGGGCAACGGTATTCCGGAAATCACGGTCACACCCGAACCCACCCCGGTCATGAGCAACTATGTCAAGACCATCCTGGATTATGTGAATCTGCGCAAGTCCGCCTCCAAGGATGCCGCCGCTCCCTACAAGGTGCGTACCGGCACCGTGATGGCCTACACCGGCACCAAGACGGTGGGTACGGCAACCTGGTACCGCATTGTGTACAAGGATACCGAGCTGTGGGTGCTGGGCTCCTGCGTGGAGGTCATGACCCAGGCGGAATACGATGCCTGGCTGGGCGAGAATCCCGCGGCCACACCGCAGCCTGACGCCATCAAGGGGTACCTCAAGACTGTCAAGGAGGGCGTGAACGTCCGCGACAAGGCCAATGGCTCCAAGATCGTTGCCCGCCTGACTGGCGGCAGCGTCGTTCCCTACTACGCCGAGGCAGTGGCGGCTGGCAATTACGACTGGTATGCCATCCGCACGCTGGATGGCGTGGACGGCTATGTCCGCAGCGACATGGTGGAGAAGTGCGACCAGAACGGCGGCGCGCTGCCCACGGCTACGCCTGTGGTTGGCGGTAATACCGGCAACACGGGCTCCACGTCTCCGCAGGAGGCAACCTACACGACCCTGCGCCTGGGCTCCTCCGGCACGAAGGTCAAGAACCTTGTGACTGAATTGAAGAACCAGGGCTACTATGCTGGCAGCATCACCAGCAATTACACCTCGGCGGTTCGCGAGGCGGTCATCGCCTTCCAGACGGCCAAGGGTCTGACGGTGGACGGCATTGCCGGCAGCCAGACTCAGCATGCCCTCTATGGCACCGTGCCTCCCGGAACGGCTGATTACACCAACCTGACCTTTGACTTCTACCCTGCCGAGAAGATCGACTGGTTCACCGGCGGCATCCAGCAGCTGTGGGCCAAGGGCGCGAACTATAAGGTTTACGACGTGAAGACGGGTATCGTCTGGTGGGCGCACCGCTGGAGCGGCGCGGATCATGCGGACGTGGAGCCCCTCACTGCGGCGGATACCGCGCGCCTGTGCCAGATCTACGGCGTGGACGACGCCCAGGATATCTGGGACAACAACCTCTGGCAGCGCCGTCCCTGCCTGGTGACCATCGGAACGCGTACCTTTGCCTGCTCGCTGATGGGCATGCCTCATAACCCCGACGGCGATACCATCGACAACAACAACATGACCGGCCAGATCTGTATCCACTTCACCAACTCGAAGGGTCACGAATCCGGCAAGGTTGACAGCTATCACCAGAAGGCCATCGAGGAAGCCTACCAGGCCTGTCCCGCCGGCCAGAAGTGATCAGGGGCTCTGTCCCTGGAGCCTGCCAGAGGGTCTGACGACCCTCTGGACTCCCGGACTGCGGTTGCCGCCGCGATCCGGCTCCTGTGCAGGTTTCACGCCGCGCGACGTGAAATCTGATGCAAGCATATCATGAGCGGCTCTCCCGATTATCTGGGAGAGCCGCATTTTGTCAGCGCTTTTTGATGGGCAGCAGCAGATCGATTCTGCCGGGGAGGCCATCCTCCGGCCAGCCGTTGTGGGCGGCGTAGATCCAGTTGAGGTGCTCCTCCAGCATGCCGTGCATGTTTTCAGGGCCTTCGGGGCTCCAGTTGGGGGCGTACTTCTCGTTGTGCTCGGCCCATTCCACCAGCCATTCCCATTCGTGAAAGTTAGGGAAATCAATGGTGTGGGCAGCGTAGAGGCCGCCGGGGATGCGCAGCTTCATGCCAGGGGAGGGCACATCCATATCATCGGGGATGGTGACCCAGTTCTCGTAGCCGTAATGCTTCCTCTCGGGGGCGGGGTCGGGGTGGTTGAAGCCAAACATTCTGGCGTCGGGCTTGTGCTCGTACAGGCGGCTTTCCTGAACGAAGCGGCTTGTCATGTCGCCCACGTGCTCCTCCGGGTCGGCGCCGACATAATGGAACGCAGCTACCGTGCAGGGCGGCAGCATGACGTAGCGGATGTTCAGGGTTTTCCAGCGGGCCTGATCGGCCTGGTTCAGTTCGCTCATGATGATCTTCTCCTTCAGCATCTCATTTGAAAGGCCGAGCGCACGCACCGTGCTGAGCAGTGCCTCATCTCCCAGCAGGGCAAGGCGCTCCTGAATGCCGCTCTGGGCGCCGATGCGCTCTGCGAACATTGAAAGCACCCGCCGGATGGTCTCCAGGGTGTGCAGCTCCTCATCCACCTCGGCGATGCGCTCTCGCAGGACGGCAAGCGCCTGGGAGGCGTCGCAGTCCGACAGAAAGCGGGCGATGTCCTTCAGCGGCACTCGCAGCCTGCGCAGCACAAGAATGAGCCGCAGCCGGTTCACGTTCTCCTCATCGTAGAGGCGATAGGCATACCCCTCCCGGCGTTGGCTGACGATGAGCTCCTGCTGTTCGTAGTAACGGAGCATGCGGGTGGAAACATCAAGGCTGCGGGAGACTTCGGTGACGGTCAACATGGCGTGTACCTCGCTTTCTGCTGACAGGATAAGGTGCGACACGATGTTCAAGTCAAGCGGTTTGATGAAAAAATCTGAACGCATGCATATAAAATAGGAAGAAATCTACCCAGGGCGGCAAGGATACCAGGGTACAGCTCTATCTGTTTAACTATCAGTATACCGGATGAATGGCGCATGTGGGCGGTAATGGATGGCAGAAACAAAAAAAGTACAATCCGAATACAATAAAAATGCAGAGGTGTAAGCGGTAACATTCGGAATGAAAACGTTTTCGATTCTCGTTCGGCGGTTGAGGAGAGCTCAAACACGACTTGAAAAGCGAATATTTACACTTGACAAGGCAAAAGCCGACCCATTATAATGAGAGAAACACCTTGAACAGGTGTGTAAAATCACAAGGAGGAAATACCATGAAGAAGACTCTGGCCCTCGTCCTGGCGCTGTGCATGATGCTGTGCAGCTTCGCCATGGCTGAGACCGAGGAACCCACCTATACGTACAACACGTATATGTCCGAGTTCCCCACCGTTTGGAGCCCCTTCCAGATGCAGACTGCTACTGACAGCGAGCTGACTGACTATCTGTCTGATGGCTTCTACACCTTCGACTTTAACGAGACCTACGACGGCTACGTCATCAAGCCTGCTATGGCTGCTGACTTCCCCGTTGACGTGACCGCCGACTATGTTGGCGAGCAGTGGGGCATCGCTGAGGGCGAGACCGGCCGTGCCTGGAAGATCACCCTGCGCGACGATCTGAAGTGGCAGGATGGCACCGCCATCACCGCGGCTGACTTTGCCAAGTCTGCCCAGTACCTGCTCAACCCCAAGGCTGCGAACTACCGCGCCGACTCCTACTACTCTGGCCAGCTGGTCATCGCCAATGCTCAGGGCTATGCCTATTCCGGCCGCGTGATCGAGTACCAGGAGAACAACACCAACGGCGAGCGCTACGTTGTGGCTGACCTGACCAAGGGCGAAGACGGCGTGTACGTCACTCCCCAGGGCGAGGTCGTGTACATCGCTGTGGGCGCTCCCCTGTCTGACTGGCTGGGCGGCAACTCCCTGGTTGACTACGTTGGCGCTTACGGCGATGCCTACTTCAGCCTGACCCACTGGGAAGAGCTGCAGGCTGCTGCCAACGAGGCTGGCTATGTTGCTCTGACCGATGACACCATGGCCTGGCTGACCGACCTGATCGCCACCAACCCCGCCTGGGGCGAGAGTGCCGAAAACGTGCCGGATTACCTGGCCTACAACTACACCAACCCCACCGTTGAGTGGGAGAACGTTGGCTTCCTGGCCACCGGCGACAACGAGATCACCCTGGTGCTGGCCAAGGCCCTGGAGGGCTTCTACCTGCACTACAACCTGACCGGTTCCTACCTGGTCAACCTGCCCCTGTATGAGTCCCTGATCGTGGAGACCGATGGCGTGTTCACCAACGCTTACGGCACCTCCCTGGAGACCTCCTTCTCCTACGGCCCCTGGATGCTGACCAAGTACCAGTCCGACAAGGAGATCGAGCTGGTGAAGAACCCCTACTGGTATGGCTACAGCCTGCCCGAGAACGAGGGCCTGTACCAGACCACCTGCATCCACTACGACTGGATCGAGGCTCCCGATACCGCTTACCAGATGTTCTTCAACGGCCAGCTGGACGCGAAGGGCCTGGATAAGGACCACATCGACGAGTACCTGAACTCCGAGTACACCTACCTGTCCGAGGGCGACTCCGTCTTCGCGATGGTGTTCAACCCCGATCTGGACGCTCTGACCACCAACCAGGCGGCTGCTGGCGAGAACGTCAACAAGACCATCCTGACCGTGAAGGAATTCCGTATGGCTATGTCCTTCGCTATGGATCGTCAGGCCTTCTGCCTGGCCACCTCCCCCATGAACGCTCCCGCGTTCGCCCTGTACTCCGGCCAGATCGTTTCCGATCCTGACGCTGGCGAGTTCTATCGCACCACTGAGGAAGCCAAGGACGTTATCGTCAACTTCTGGGCTCTGGGCGAGGAAATCGGCGAGGGCAAGCTGTACGCTGACAAGGACGAGGCTATCGACGCGCTGACCGGCTACAACCTGGCTCAGGCTCGTGAGTACTTCGACAAGGCTTACGACATCGCGATCGCTGAGGGCCTGATGGATGAGGATGACGTTGTCACCATCATCGTCGGTACCCCCAACGCCACCTCTGCCTTCTACAATGGCGGCTATGACTTCATCGTCAACAACTACACCGAGGCTGTCAAGGGCACCAAGCTCGAGGGCAAGCTGGTCTTCACCCGTGACTCCACGCTGGGCAACGGCTTCGCCGACGCTCTGAAGGCCAACACCATTGACATGCTGTTCGGCGTGGGCTGGACTGGTTCCACCTTCGATCCCTACGGCCTGATGGAAGCCTACACCTCCTCCGGCTATCAGTACGATCCCGCCTGGAACACTGAGGAAGCTCAGCTGACCATCGCTCTGGACGGCGTGAACTACACCGCTTCCGTTTGGGATTGGACCACCTCTATGACCGGCACTGAGATCGTTGCGAAGCTGGATGACGGCACCGAGGTCACCATGGATACCGAGGTCACCACTTCCAACAAGCTGATCCTGGCTGCTCTGGAGAACGCTGTTCTGCAGAACTACAACTTCATCCCGCTGATGGGTGACTCCGGCGCTACCCTGAAGGGCATGCAGATCGAGTACTTCCTGGAGGACGAAGTGTTCCCCCTGGGCCGCGGCGGCATCAAGTACATGACCTACAACTACACCGACGCTGAGTGGGATGCCTTCGTTGCTGAGCAGGGCGGCACCCTGAACTACAAGTAATTCGGTTTCGAATGTAGTCACCGGATCGTCATAGGTAATTGACGCCAAGGCAGGGGTGTCCATATGGCATCCCTGCCTTGGAAACTGTGTGGACTCAACGCTCAAACGCGGTTGAGCACTCAATACATTGGAAAACCGTAGCATTTCTTACGGCTGCACCTGTGATGGGTGCAGCATCATGCGGACAAGGCTGTGCCGGTGGCGGCAGGGTCGTCCTGCGCAACCGTGTAGGCAAGCGTGAGCAGGCGGGCGGATCATCCGCACGCGGCGCCGTGCTTGCAAAAGCTTCGTCCGGCTGGAGCGGTTCAGAGCCTCTCCCGGATGCAGCCGTAAAAAATGGAAAGGGGTTACGGCATGATCAAGTATGTCATCAAACGTATTCTGCTGATGCTCATGGTGTTCATGATCATCATCTCCATGTGTTTCGTTCTGGTTAAGCTGCTGCCTGACAAGCCGCCGGAGCAGTTCGGCAAGGACATGGAGCTGATCAAGATGCGCCGTGAGCTGCTGGGCTACAACAAGCCGCTGATCCAGCAGTATTTCATCTTCGTCCAGAAATCGCTCCTTGGCGGTGACTGGGGCGTATCCGAAACGCTGTACATTGGTTCTGACGTGTGGGGCAAATTCATGGAGAAGATGCCCGCCACCGTCGTGGTCAACGTGTATACGATGATCTTCTCTGTTCCGCTGGGCCTGATGTTCGGCATCTATGCGGCACTGAAGAAGAACAAGTGGCAGGATCATTTCATTTCCACAGCGGTTATGATTTTCGTTTCAGTGCCAAGCTATGTATACGCATTCCTTGTGCAGTATTTCCTATGCTTCAAGCTGAAATGGTTCCCATTCCAGATGAAGGCAGGCTATGATTACCTGTCCTGGGACACCTTCGTGTCGCTGGTGCCTGCGATCCTGTCCCTGGGCTTTGGTACCATCGCCGGCTTGACCCGTTATGTCCGCGCTGAGCTGACGGAGGTGCTGACCAGCGACTTCCTGCTGCTGGCGCGCACCAAGGGCCTGAGCCGTACCCAGACGACGGTCCGCCACGCGCTGCGCAACGCCATGGTTCCGATCTTCCCCATGATTCTGGGCGAATTCATCGGCATCATGGGCGGCTCGCTGATCATCGAGGGCATCTTCGGTATCCCGGGCGTTGGCCCCTTGTATACCGCTGCCGTGCAGACTACGCCGCCGGACTACAACTTCTTCCTGCTGCTGACTGCGTTCTACACGCTGATTGGCCTGAGCTCCGGCATCATCGTCGATCTGAGCTACGGCTTCATCGATCCGCGAATTCGAATGGGGAGTAAGAAATAATGAGCGAAAAGAGGAATTACGAGCATATCCCTGCTTCAGCTTTTGAAAGAGTCCCCATGGAAGGCCGCATGCACGACAAGAAGCTGGAGAGCAAGCCTGTCGGTTACTTCCGGGACGCGTTCAATCGCTTCTGCCGCAACAAGTCCTCCGTGGTGGCGGCGATAATCATCATGGTGCTGGTGCTGTATGCCATCTTCGTGCCCGTTTTCTGCCAGAACACCTACACCCGGGCGCTGACGGATACCATGTACCTCAACTACACCAAGCTGCCCCCCAAGGCTGCTGGCTTTGAGTGGCTGGGCATGAGCGGCAACAAGCAGATCACCGTCAACGAGACGGACTTCTACAAGATCCGCGCCATCGCCCAGGAGACCGGTCTTGATCCCATTGTGGAGATCGTTGCCGGCCCCTATGACGATCCCACTGCCGGCCCGAACAAGAAGAACCCCACCCAGTACTACGATCTGCTGGTGGACGAGTACTATCGCATGGGCATGATGTACCTGACGGTCACCCAGGATGAGTATGACAAGATCCAGGCGTGGCAGGACGAAAATCAGATGCAGATTATCTTCCCTGCGATCACCGATTCCAAGCAGACCGATGCGAACATCTGGTACAAGGCCAACAAGAAGGGTGCACCCACCCTGTCCAAGGTGGATAAGGATGGCGACGGCTATCTGGAGCTGACCAACATCTACAAGACCACCACGCCCTCTGATACCAGCTATCACTCCACCATGCGCGTGGCTACGGACACTGATCCCGAGAAGCCGCTGGCCTATGCCCGCAAGACCGGCACCTCCGCCAGCCCCAGCTTCGTCATCCGCGTGTCGAAGTACAACTACTTCCAGTACCGCTATGGCTTTGAGCCGACCTTCGTGTTCGGTACCAACGGCCGCGGCCAGGATATCTTCACCCGTCTGGCGGCGGGCGCACGCTTCTCCTTCCTGCTGGCCATCCTCATTTCTGCCATCAACCTGACCATCGGCGCGATCTATGGCGCCATTGAGGGCTACTACGGCGGTGCGATTGACCTGGTGATGGAGCGTATCTCTGACGTGCTCAGCGGCGTGCCCTTCATCGTCGTGACAACGCTGTTCCAGCTGCATTTGGCCAATAAGGTCGGCCCGGTCTGGTCGCTGCTGTTTGCATTCGTGCTGACAGGCTGGATTGGCATGGCTTCCCGCGTCCGCATGCAGTTCTACCGCTTCAAGGGCCAGGAGTACATCCTTGCTGCCCGTACGCTGGGCGCGCGCGACGGCCGTCTGATGTTCAAGCACATCTTCCCCAACTCCCTTGGTACGATCATCACCGGTACTGTTCTGGTCATCCCGGGTGTTATCTTCTCCGAGTCCAGCCTGACCTATCTGGGCATCGTCAATCTGGAATCCTCTACCAGAACGTCCGTGGGCACGATGCTGGCCAATGGCCGCGATTACCTGTCCACCGATCCCTATATCATCCTGTTCCCGGCGCTGTTCATCTCGTTGCTGGAGATTTCCTTCAACCTGTTTGGCAACGGTCTGCGCGATGCCTTCAACCCGTCTCTGAGAGGTACTGAATGATGGAAAAGAAACTCGAAAAGAAATTGCAGGTGCGCAACCTCCGCGTATCCTTCCGCACCAATGGCGGCAAGGTGCAGGCTGTGCGCAACATCTCTTTTGACCTGCACAAGGGCGAGACGCTGGCCATCGTTGGTGAATCTGGTTCGGGTAAGTCCGTGACCAGCAAGGCGATTCTGGGCATTCAGGCGGGTAACGCCATCGTTGAGGGCGGCGAGATCCTCTACGACGGTCAGGATCTGCTCAAGATCTCCGAGGACGATTTCTACCGCCTGCGCGGCGATAAGATCGCCATGATCTTCCAGGATCCCCTGTCCTCCCTGAATCCCATTATGAGGATCGGCAAGCAGCTGACCGAGGCCATGCTCCTCAAGGGCAAGGCCCGCCAGCGATCCTGCAAGGAGAACTTCAAGGAGAAGCTCGACCTGCTGGAGAAGTGCATGGCAGAGGCTGATCCTGCCAGCGCCGAAAAGTCCAAGGCCCAGTGCGATACCTTCCGCAAATTCGAGCTCAAGCACACCGAGCTGGAGCAGGCCTACAACGAGGCCTACGAGGCTGCGGAGGAAGCCCTGGTGGAGGTGGAGAACCTCATCTATCTGATGGAGAAGGATGCGTTCAAGGATGTGTCCGCCCTGCGTCAGGCCAAGGAATTTGCGCTGAACTCCTTCAACCCCTATGTCGTGACCGGTGCTGACGACGCTGCCCTGAAGGCGGACGCCAATGCGCTGCTGAACGACATCAAGGCGGAGATGAAGAGCCACAACTACGCTGCCACCATGGGCCGCCTGAAGAACATCAAGGGCATCCTGGAGACGGCGGTCAACAAGACCAAGCCTGATTTCTTTGCCATGGGCTACTTCATGGTGTGCGGCAACGGCAATGAGCCCGCCGGTACCGTGGAGCAGAACAACCAGTTCTACTATGACTACATGGCCAAGGATTACATGGACGCCTTCGAGGAGGACATCACCAAGGCCATCACCTGGTCCGATGCGAACTACCTGGAGAAGCGCAAGGCCGTCGTGACTGCGCTGGAGAAGGCCTATGCCAATCTGAGCGCGGGTACGGTGGAGAGCTTCCGCCCTGCCATGGGTGAGCTGATCAAGCAGGTACAGGAGTCCATCAACCCTCTGGATATCGTGAAGGACTCCGCTGCGTGCACCTTCGAGGGCACGATGAAGGACTTCGTCAGCCGCTACGACGAGGGCAAGCGCACCAATGCCCGCAAGCAGGCCAAGTATGACCGCGAGGTCAAGCAGGCTGAAAAGCGTGCAGCCAAGGGCAAGGACTACAAGGTTGCCATGCCCACCACCATTGATCTTGATCTGGTCAAGGAGAACATGCTCGCGGCGATCCAGAGCCTCAAGGAGCACTACATTGAGCGCAACGAGGCGGAGACCCGTGAGAACAAGCGCCTCAAGACCGATACCATCACCGATTACCTGAAGGAGAACGCCTCCGGCATGGTGCACAAGGTCACCAAGCAGGCGGCCCGTAACAAGGCGCTGAAGCTGATGGAAGAGGTCGGCATCCCCGAGCCCCGTAAGCGTTACAATCAGTATCCCTTCGAGTTCTCCGGCGGCATGCGCCAGCGTATCGTGATCGCCATCGCCCTGGCAGCGAACCCGGATATCCTGATCTGTGACGAGCCCACCACGGCTCTGGACGTGACGATTCAGGCGCAGATCCTGGAGCTGATTCAGAATCTGAAGAAGAAGCGCGATCTGTCCGTTATCTTCATCACCCATGACCTGGGCGTTGTGGCGAACATGGCGGATCGCATTGCGGTGATGTATGCCGGCAAGGTTGTGGAATACGGCACCTCCGAGGAGGTCTTCTATTCCCCCGCGCATCCCTACACCTGGGCGCTGCTTTCCTCCATGCCCGATCTGGACAGTAAGGACAAGCTGGAAGCTATCCCTGGCACGCCGCCGGATATGCGCTATCCGCCCAAGGGTGACGCCTTTGCCGAGCGCAACGCCTATGCCATGAAGATCGACTTTGAGCGTCAGCCGCCGGAGTTCACGATCTCCGATACCCACTGGGCTGCGACCTGGCTGCTGCATCCCGACGCGCCCAAGGTTGAGCCGCCCAAGGCTGTGACCAACCGCATCGAAAAAATGAAGGCAAGAATGGAGGCGGAAGGCCATGTCTGAACAGCGAGTTCTGCTGAAGGTTGAAAACCTGTGTCAGTATTTCAAGGTCAACAAGGCCGTGGATGACGTCTCCTTCGACATCATGAAGGGCGAGGTGTTCGGCCTGGTGGGTGAGTCCGGCTGCGGCAAGACCACGACCGGTCGTTCCATCATCAAGCTTTACGACATCACCTCCGGCAACATCTACTTCAACGGCAAGCGTATCGCAGCCGGTACCGGCTCCTACCGCAAGGCTATCAAGGCTGCCCGCGAGGAGATGAAGACCGCTTCTCCCGAGCGCAAGGAAGAGCTCAAGCAGCTGATCATGCAGCAGAAGGAAGAAATCAAGGCTGCCAAGCGTGATCACTTTGCCAAGGAAAACCGCTGCGTGACCGAGATTCAGATGATCTTCCAGGATCCCGTGGCGTCCCTTGACCCCCGTATGACGGTCTATGAGACCATCGCGGAGGGCCTGATCATCCGTGGTGAGAAGGACAAGAAGGTCATCGACGAGAAGGTCTTCAAGGTGCTGGAGCGCGTGGGCCTGGTTCGCGAGCATGCGGGCCGCTATCCTCACGAGTTCTCCGGCGGCCAGAAGCAGCGTATCGGCGTGGCCCGCGCGGTTGTCATGGAGCCCGAGCTCATCATTGCTGACGAGCCCGTGTCCGCTCTGGACGTGTCCATTCAGGCGCAGGTCATCAACCTGCTCAATGAGCTCCGTCATGATCTGGGTCTGACGATCCTCTTCATCGCTCATGACCTGTCCGTCGTCAAGTACTTCTCCGACCGCATCGGCGTGATGTACTACGGCAAGATGGTGGAGCTGGCGACCTCCGATGAGCTCTTTGCCCATCCGCTGCACCCCTACACCAAGGCGCTGCTGTCCGCCATCCCCCTGCCTGATCCAATGTATGAGAAGAACCGTCAGCGCATCAAGTACGACCCGCTGTCCGCCCACGATTACACCGTGGACAAGCCCACCATGCGTGAGGTTGCGCCGGGCCACTTTGTGCAGTGCAACGACGTGGAATTCGCCAAGTATCAGCAGGAGCTGAAGGCCTGATGATGATGCAACCATGGCTTGAGGCTGTGGTTGCATTTTCTCATTTTGTTCAAGGAGTCTTTATGGAAGCTAAGAAAAGTCTCGTGATCAGCTATCTTGTGCAATCGGTGATCGCCATCGCCATCGCGGTGGGCGTGGCATGGGGCCAGGGCTTCACCACGGATCTGGAGCTCGTGTGGTGGTGCCGGCTTTTCAGCGACGGCTTCTTCGTATCGGCGCTGCTCTTCATCGGCATCGGTTTGCTGATTTGGGTGTCCACCACGGGCTTCTTTGATATTTTCAGCTACGGATTCAGCTCCCTGCTGGTGCTGTTCACCCCGCTGAAGAAGCCCAGCGATCACAAGCATTACTACGAGTACAAGTGCGAAAAGGAAGCCAAGCGCAAGGGCAAGGGATCGCCGCTGTCGATTCTGTTTGTCGGCATTGCCTGCCTGCTGCTGTCTACGCTTCTGGTGTTCCTGTATTATCAATTAGGAGGCGTGTAAGTCATGAATAAGATCATCTCCACCCCCAAGGCGCCCGCTGCCATCGGTCCCTACAGCCAGGCGGTCATGGCGGGCAACACCGTGTATGTCAGCGGCCAGCTCTATTTCATTCCCGAGACCGGTGAGCTGCTGGAGGGCACCATCGGTGAGCAGACCACCCAGTGCATGAAGAACATGGCCGCCATCCTTGAGGAAGCGGGCTGCACCCTGGCGGATGTGGTCAAGACCACCATCTACCTTAAGGATCTGAACGACTTTGCTGAGGTCAATGCTGCCTACGGCGCGTTCTTCCCCCAGAATCCCCCGGCTCGTGCCTGTGTGCAGGTGGCCAAGCTCCCCCGCGACGCGAAGGTCGAGATCGAGGCCGTGGCGGTCAAGGCGTAATCAAACAGGAGGCAGGAGTTTTTCCTGCCTTTTTCTGAAAGGGCGTTTTTCATGGGCAAGCATATCCTTCTCGTTCATGACATGACGGGCTATGGCAAGGTCGCCCTGGCGGCGCTCATGCCGGTGCTCTCCCATATGGGGCATCACCTGTACACGCTGCCTACGGCCATTGTGAGCAATACGCTGGATTACGGTCAGTTCGAGATTCATGAGATGACCGATTACATGCGCAATACGCTCAAGGTGTGGAAGAATCTCGGCTTCTCTTTCGAGGCGGTTTCGACGGGGATGATTTTCTCCGATGAGCAGGCGGAGTTGGTGTCCGGATTGTGCCGCGAGTCGGCGGCGAAGGGCGTCACGGTGTTTGTTGACCCAGTGATGGGTGATGAGGGCAAGCTCTACAACGGCGTGACCGAAAAAACCGTGGAGCACATGCGCGCCATGGCCTCCGTGGCGGATTACCTGATTCCCAACTACACCGAGGCAGCCTATCTTGCACGCGCAGCCATCCGCGATGATCTGACGCGCGCCGAGGCCGACGCCCTGGTGGACAGCCTGCGTGACATGGGCGCAAAGTCCGTGCTGATCACCAGCGCAAAGGTGGAGGGCGCGTACTGCGTGGTGGGCTACGACCATCAGGCAGGCGAGCGCTTCCTGCTGCCTTTCGAGATGGTGCCGGTGTTCTTCTCCGGCACGGGTGATATTTTCAACGGCGTGATGACCGGGCGGGTGCTCGATGGCGATTCGCTGCCCATGGCTGTGCAGAAAGCCATGGATGCAGTGCGCATCATGATCCTGCGGAACAAGGATAACGAGGATCACTATGTGGGCATCCCGATTGAAACCTGCCTGGAGGTGCTGGACTGATGCGCCTGTTCCTGCCGGAGGCTGCGGCGGATACGCTGCTCTGTCTGCCCGGAGATGAGGCTACGGCGGAGGCTGTCTTTGCGCGCATGACGCAGCCTGCGGCGCTGCTGAGCATCCCGGTGGACTGGAGTCACGATCTGTCCCCCTGGAGGGCCGAACGGGTATTCCATGCAGGCGAGGACTTCACAGGCGGCGCAGAGGCATTCCTGCAGCGCTTGTTGGGCGCGATTCTTCCGGATGCGGAGGCAGCCATCCCCTGGCCGGTGAGGCAGCGGGGCATTGCCGGTTATTCGCTGGCGGGGCTCTTTGCTCTGTGGGCCGCCATGCAGACGGATGCGTTCTCCCTGTGTGCCAGCATGAGCGGCTCTCTCTGGTTTGACGGCTTCATGCCCTGGGCGATGGCGCAGCCCTGCCATGCAGAGCGCGTCTACCTGTCCGTGGGAGACCGGGAGGCCCGAACGCGCAATCTGCGCATGGCCCCAGTGGAAGCATGCACCCGGGAAATGGCGGCAGGGCTTGCTGCTGCCAGGGTGAATACGGCCTTCGTGTTGGAGAGGGGCGGACATTTTGATAACGTGCCGGAGCGCATTGCCCGGGGACTTGACTGGTTGATGCAGGCGTGACGAGAAGTCGGCCTGCTTTTTTGCTGCCCCAAAAGAAAAAGGAGCTGCACGAGGTGTACAGCTCCTGGAGATCATGGGAACTCAGCGTTGCCCTTACCAGCGTACGAACAGGCTGCTGTCGTCCCCCACATCCACGGTGAGCACATCGCCGGGCTTCACATCCGCAGCGATGATGCGCCGGGCAATGAGGGTTTCGACCTTGCTTTGCAGATAGCGCTTGAGGGGCCGTGCGCCGTAGACCGGGTCAAAGCCCTGGTCGATCACGGCGGTCATGGCGGCGTCGGTGAGGGTGACGCGCAGCTGACGGTCAGCGAGGCGGCGGTTGAGGCTCTCCAGCATCAACTGGACGATCTGGCTGATCTCGCCTTTGGTCAGCGGGCGGTAGGTCACGATCTCGTCGATGCGGTTGAGGAACTCCGGGCGGAAGTGTGTCTTCAGCAGACGGTCCACCTGCGCACGGGCCTCAGGGGTGATGGCGCCGCCCTCCTCAATGCCGTTCAGGATGTACTCGCTGCCCAGATTGCTGGTCATGATGAGGATGGTGTTCTTGAAGTCCACCGTACGCCCCTGGCTGTCGGTGATGCGTCCATCGTCGAGTACCTGCAAAAGCACGTTGAACACATCAGGGTGCGCCTTTTCCACCTCGTCAAAGAGCACGACGGAGTAGGGATGGCGGCGCACGGCTTCAGTCAGTTGGCCGCCCTCGTCATAGCCCACGTAGCCGGGAGGAGCGCCGATGAGGCGGGATACGCTGAATTTCTCCATGTATTCGGACATGTCGATGCGCACCATGTTCTTCTCATCATCAAAGAGCGCCTGTGCCAGCGCTTTGGCCAGCTCGGTCTTGCCCACGCCCGTAGGGCCCAGGAACAGGAAGCTGCCCAGGGGCCGGTTTGGATCCTGAATGCCCGCGCGGGAACGCAGGATGGCCTCCGATACGCGCTGCACGGCCTCGTCCTGACCGATGACGCGCTCATGCAGCACATCCTCCAGGTGCAGCAGCTTTTCGCGCTCACCCTCCATCAGCTTGGCCACGGGGATGCCCGTCCAGCGGCCCACAATGCGGGCAATCTCCTCGTCCGTCACCCGGTCGCGCAGCAGGCTGTCCTCGCCCTTGCGGCTCTCGGCAATGGCTTCTTCCTCCGCCAGCTCCTTCTGGAGCTTGGGCAGCTCGCCGTATTTCAGCTCGGCGGCGCGGTTGAGGTCGTAGGTGCGCTCAGCCTTTTCGATCTCCGCGTTCACACGCTCGATCTCCTCGCGGAGCTTCGTCACCTTGCTGATGGCGTCCTTTTCGCTCTCCCACCTGGCCTTCATCTGGTTGAAGACGTCGCGTTGCTCCGCCAGCTCCTTCTGAACTTCCGCCAGATGCGCCCTGGTCAGCGCGTCCTCATCCTTTTTCAGGGCTGCCTCCTCAATCTCCAGCTGCATGATGTGGCGGCTGATATCATCCATCTCCGTGGGCAGGCTGTCGATCTACGTGCGGATCATGGCGCAGGCCTCGTCCACCAGGTCAATGGCTTTGTCGGGAAGGAAGCGGTCGGTGATGTAGCGGTTGGAGAGTGTGGCGGCAGCGATGAGGGCTGCGTCCTGGATTTTGACGCCGTGGAACACCTCGTAGCGCTCCTTGAGGCCGCGCAGGATGGCGATGGTGTCCTCAACCGTAGGCTCACCCACCAGCACCGGCTGGAAGCGCCGCTCGAGGGCTGCGTCCTTTTCGATGTACTGGCGGTACTCGTTGAGGGTCGTGGCGCCGATGCAGTGGAGCTCACCGCGGGCCAGCATGGGCTTGAGCAGATTGCCTGCATCCATCGCGCCGTCGGTTTTACCGGCGCCCACGATGGTGTGGAGCTCATCGATGAAGAGGATGATGCGCCCTTCCGACTTTTTGATCTCTGCCAGCACGGCCTTCAAGCGTTCCTCAAACTCACCGCGGAACTTTGCGCCGGCAATGAGGCTGCCCATGTCAAGGGAGAAGATCGTGCGCTCCTTGAGGGAATCCGGCACGTCGCCACGGACGATCCGCTGGGCCAGACCCTCGGCGATGGCGGTCTTGCCCACGCCGGGCTCACCGATGAGCACGGGGTTGTTCTTGGTCTTGCGGGAGAGGATGCGGATGACGTTGCGGATCTCTGCATCGCGCCCGATCACGGGATCCAGCTTGTGCTGGCGCGCCAGCTCTACCAGGTCGGAACCATATTTTTTCAGCGCGTCGTAGGTATCCTCGGGGCTGTCGGTGGTGACACGGGTCGCGCCGCGCACATTCGACAACGCCTGCAGGAAGGCCTTTTCATCATAGCCCACGCGGCGCAGGATATCCTTGACGCGGCTGCCGGGCTTGGCGCAGATACCCATCCAGACATGCTCCACGGACAGGTATTCGTCCTTCATCTGCCTGGCGCGGCTTTCGGCCTCGAGCAGGGCCTTTTCCAGCTCGGGGGAGATGTACACCTTATCCGCTTCGCGCCCGGGGCCGGACACACGGGCGATGCGGCTGAGGCTGTCGGTCAGGGCGGCGCGCAGGCTGTCCGCCGATATGCCGCACTTTTGCAGCAGCTGCGGGATGAGGGCGGTGCTGTCTTCCGTCAAGGCCAGCAGCACATGCTCCTGATCGACCTGCATGTGGCCATACTCCACCGCGATCTGCTGTGCGCGCTGGATGGCTTCAAGGGTCTTTTGCGTGAATTGGTTCATATTCATCAGCGAATACCTCCTCCGGAAGGTTTGACTATCTTTGACCTTTTGACAAATGTATTCTACATCAGTTTTCCACCTGCGTCAAGGGGGTATGCAAAAAAAGTGTGCGGAAACGGAAGACTATCTCTGGGAAAGCGCCGCGTGCATGTCATTTGAAAAATGTTCGTAAATCTTCATGGAAAGGACTGTTCATTTTCCACAACATATGTTATAATATTAACAACTGCGCATGCAGAAGATTATTTTGTAGGAGGGTTCCTGACTATGAAGCGTATCATTGCGCTGCTGGTCGCCATGACCATGATGCTGTGCATCGTGCCCGCCATGGCTGAGACCGTGACTGGCACCGGTACCGCCAAGGGCTTTGGCGGCGACGTGACCGTGACCGTGACCCTGACTGACGGCGTCATCACCGAGGTGAAGGCCGAGGGCGCCAAGGAGACTGTCGGCGTGGGTACTCCCGTGCTGGAGCAGCTGCCCGCTGCGATGGTGGCTGGCAACACCGTGAATGTGGACGGCATTTCCGGTGCTACCCTGACCTCCAATGGCGTGCTGGAGGCTGCCAAGCTGGCCTTGGCCGCCGCTGGCGTGAATGCTGACGACTACATGACCAAGGCTGAGGTCGTTGCCGCTGAGGATGCGGTGTACAAGGCTGACGTGGTCATCGTGGGTGCTGGCGGCGCTGGCATGACCGCCGCTCTGGCCGCTGCCGAGGAAGGCGCGAAGGTCATCATCGTTGAGTCCCAGGCGGCTGTGGGCGGCAACTCCGTGCGTGCCACCGGCGGCATGAACGCCGGCGACACCCCCACTCAGGACACCAACACCTTCGGCGAGTCTGCTGGTGTGGAGGCCGTTCTGAAGAACGCTGAGGCTTATGCCGACAACGCTGCCATCGCTGAGCTGGCCGAGGAAGTTTCCTTCCAGTGGCAGGCATACCAGCAGAACCCCACCGGCTACTTCGATTCTGAAGAGCTGATGGAGCTGGACACCCTGATCGGCGGCAAGGGCATCAATGATCCCGAGCTGGTTGAGACCCTGGCAGAGGATTCCTCCGAGGGCATCGAGTGGCTGAAGAAGTACGGCATCGATCTGTCCAACGTCGGTGCTTTCGGCGGCGCGTCTGTCAAGCGTATCCATCGTCCTGTGAACGCTGAGGGCAAGACCGTGTCCGTGGGCTCCTACATGGTTCCCCTGCTGGAGGAAGCCTGCAAGGCCAATGAGAATATCACCATCCTGATGGAGACCACCGCCAACAGCATCATCATGACCGATGGCGCTGCCAAGGGCATCGTGGCCACCGGCAAGACCGGCAACACTGTGACTGTGAACGCCAATGCCGTCATCCTGGCCTCCGGCGGTTTCGGCGCGAACCTGGAAATGGTTGCTTCCTATCAGCCTTCCCTGGAAGGGTTCATGACCACCAATGCCGCCGGCATTCAGGGCAAGGGCATCGAGATGGCTCAGGCTGTGGGCGCTGCGACCGTTGATATGGAGCAGATCCAGATCCATCCCACCGTTCAGTTCGACACCGCTGCCCTGATCACCGAGGGTCTGCGCGGCGACGGCGCGATCCTGGTTAACGCCGAGGGCAAGCGCTTCATCGACGAAGTTGGTACCCGCGACGTGGTTTCCGCGGCTGAGATCGCTCAGACCGGCTCCTACTCCTGGCTGATCGTTGACCAGCGCATGCTGGATGCCTCCTCCGTTATCGCGGGCTATGTGACCAAGGGCTTCGTGCTCTCCGGCGCAACCTACGAGGAGCTGGCTGCTGCCATCGGCGTGGACGCTGCGACCTTCGCTGAGACCATGAACAACTGGAATTCCTATGTGGCTGCGAAGAATGACCCCGACTTCGGCCGTGTGTCCTTCGCCAATCCCCTTGACACCGCTCCCTACTATGCCATCAAGGTCACCGCTGGTGTGCATCACACCATGGGCGGCGTGAAGATCAACGAGGACACCGAGGTCATCAGCACCCAGGGCAATGTGATTGCTGGTCTGTACGCGGCTGGTGAGGTCACCGGCGGCGTGCACGGCGCGAACCGTCTGGGCGGCAATGCTGTGTCTGACTTCGTGGTCTTCGGCCGCATCGCCGGTGAAGAGGCTGCGGAGCTGGCGCTGGGTCTGGATGACTAAGCGGCGGCAAGCATAAGCAAATCGGGACAGTCTCCAATATGGAGGCTGTCCTTTTTTGTGGTGGATGCGTCATATACAGCCCTGCTCCCGCATACCCTCCTACCAACCATCAAAACAAGGAGGGTATCCCTCATGACATCCACCACTGCCCGTGCTTCCCGCAAATCCCGTGCCCGGCGTGCGTCGTCGCCCTGGTGGCTCAAGCTCCTCAAAGGGTTGGGCATCGCTCTGCTTGTGACCATCGCAGGGGTGGCAGTCTTTTCGCTGCTGATGCAGTGGATCAGGCCCTCGGATGCGGTGGTGCGGATGTTCAATCAGGTGCTTAAGCTGGCATCCATTGGTGCAGGCGTGGTGGCGGCAGTCGGCCCGGGCAATGAAGGCGGACTCC
This sequence comes from Clostridia bacterium, assembly GCA_017481825.1. GTDB lineage: Bacteria > Bacillota > Clostridia > Christensenellales > Aristaeellaceae > UBA11524. The sequence goes on along the minus strand of JAFUOR010000014.1, from coordinate 1,732 downwards.
TTAAGGGCGCCGCCGTCGGGTTGGTGTACATGGCTGTCGGCGTGGCTGCGTATGCGCTGTTGTCCGGGCAGAACGCTCCCGTGTCGGCTTATGCGGCGGATCTGGCCATGGGCGTGGCCGGTGGAGGCATTGTTGGTATGATCTTATCGAATATTTCGCCAAAGTGATTGCAATGCGCGCAGAAATCGTGTATAATACCCCTATACCCCTTAAGAATATGGAGGAATTTGCTATGAAGCATATCGAAACCATCCAGAAGCCCTGCCTGAAGGATTCCCTGGTGCACGGCGGCTGCGGCGAGTGCCAGGCCTCCTGCCAGTCTGCCTGCAAGACCAGCTGCACCGTGGCGAATCAGTCCTGCGCGAACAAGGAAAACAGCGCTGTGCTGGGCGGCAACGAGGGCAAGCTGAACCGCAACTTCGGCAAGAAGTAAGCAGCGGATCAACCCTGAAAAAGGGCGGAAGCATGTTTGCTCTGCCCTTTTTTGCTATGTAACCAAGGAGGAATAACCCATATGATTCATACCTTCAAAGCCGTGGGCCAGCCGATGCTGCTGGATGTGGGCAGCGGCGCCGTGCATGCCATTGACGAGCTGGCCTTTGACGTGCTGGAGAAGTGGAACGATTACTCCGCCGAGGAGATCAAGGAGAGCTTGCTTGGGAAGTACACCGCCCAGGAGCTGGACGAGGTCATTGGCGAGCTGCGTCAGCTGGAGGAGATCGGCGCGCTCAATGCTCCCGACAACTACGACGACGTGAAGCAGATCCGCGATCCCGGCACCATCAAAGCCATGTGCCTCCATGCAGCCCACGACTGCAATCTGCGCTGCAAGTACTGCTTTGCCGCCACGGGCGACTTCTGCATGGGCGAGCGCAAGCTGCTGCCCTACGAAGTGGGTAAGGCTGCGCTGGACTGGCTGGTGGAGCACTCCGGCAAGCGCGTGAACCTGGAGGTGGATTTCTTTGGCGGCGAGCCGCTGATGAATTTTGACGTCATCAAGCAGCTGGTGGCCTATGGTCGCTCCATTGAGAAGGAGAAGAACAAGAAGTTCAAGTTCACCACCACCACCAACTGCGTGCTGCTCAATGATGAGATCATCGACTTCCTGAACAAGGAGATGAGCAATGTCGTCATTTCCATTGATGGCCGTCCTGAGGTGCATGACCGCATGCGTCCCACTGTCAACGGTAAGGGCAGCTATGCCGTCATCGCCGAACGGGCGAAGAAGTTTGCCCAGAAGCGCGGCGACAGGGAATACTACATCCGCGGCACCTTCACCGGCTACAACAAGGACTTTGGCAACGATGTGCTTTTCCTGGCGGACGAGGGCTTTGAGCAGCTGTCCATCGAGCCGGTGGTGACCGATCCCGCGTGTGAGTATGCCCTCAAGGAGGAGGACCTCCCTGAGATCCGTGAGGAATACGAGCGTCTGGCACAGATATACATCGATCGCCGCGCCAACGGCAAGTGGTTCAACTTCTTCCACTTCATGGTAGATCTGGAGGGCGGCCCCTGTCTGCGCAAGCGGCTGACCGGCTGCGGTGCGGGTAACGAGTATGTGGCGGTGACGCCGGATGGCGATATCTATCCCTGCCATCAGTTCGTGGGCCGCGAGGGCTATCGCATGGGCAGCGTGCTGGATGACACGTTTGACCGCGGGATTCAGGAGAAGTTCCAGAAGAACACGGTGCTGGCAAAGGAAAAGTGCCGCGAGTGCTGGGCGCGGTTCTTC
>JAFUOR010000013.1 GCA_017481825.1 Clostridia bacterium | reverse complement strand
GTGACGCTGTCCCTGCACCCTGCGAAGGGCTTTCAGCACTATCGACGCCCTTATAGCGATCTTGCTTGCGTACCTCCGGTCAGGGTTGCGCCCGCGTGGTTGTTGGGGAATGAAATCTGCGTGTACTTTGTTGGTCACGCTTTGACCGGTTCCCCTGCAGTCCCCTCGCGTCGCGCATGCTTGGCTTTCTCCTTTGGGGAGTGAGCGGCGGTTCCCTCCTGCGAAGGGGTGCGGGAGTAAGTGTTACTGCCTGCTCACCCCATGACCGTCCCTCTTTCGGGAAGGTGGCAGCGCCTGCATGGGCGCTGACGGATGAGGCGGCGTCTCCGCAGAGACGCTCCTCTGACCGAAAGGCGCCCATCAAAAAGGCCTCCGCAGCTTTCGCTCCGGAGACCCTGGAACGTCAATCAATGTCGACTATAACTATTCAACTGACCTATTTAATTTTCCTTCTGTTTTGCGCCTGGTCGGCAACATTTCTGATCCCGGGCGGTTCAACCCGCCCATATTTCCGGTTATGCTTCCGGCTCCAGCAGACCCAGTCCGCCGTCCTTGCGCTGGTACAGGATATTGGTACGTTCGGTTTCCACGTTGACGAATGCGAAGAAGCTGTGCCCAAGCATTTCCATCTGAACAGCGGCGTCCTCCACAGACATGGGACGCACAGGGAAGGTCTTACGGCGGACGATCTGCGGCGCGGCCTCTTCCACGGCAGCCTCGTCCTCGATGTACTCGGGTTCGGGGGCGGCGAAGGCGTCCTCGCGGATGCGCTTGCCCAGCTTGGTACGGTGACGGTGGATCTGCCGCTCGATCTTGGCCAGGGCCTGGTCGATGGCCATGAACAGGTTTTCAGGTTCGGAGGCCTCAGCGCGCAGGAATACGTTATTGCCCATCGGTACGGTGATTTCAACGACTCGGAGGTCGCGCTTGGGCTCCTTGCTCAGGCGGATTTGCATTTCCGTGTCAGGAAGGAGGTAGCGGCCCATCTTCTCGGTCTTCTTCTCGATGCGGCGGGTAACGTGGGGGGATACCGTCATATTCTTCGCATAAATCGTCAACTTCATAGGTGTGCTCCTTTCGCAAACTCTTTTTCTTTTGCGGAAGGACGGACTTGCGGTCAGTACTTCCGCTGATCCGGATGCGCCACTGGCATCACGCCCTTTCATTTTCTTGTGATGATATATTTCGCTGCGGTCCCTGCGAATTCCTTCTGTAAAATTTGAAAAAAGGCAAGAAAATTTGCCGTTTTGGACAAAGACGAACAATGGTTGAACAAAAGTGTTTTCGGTGATGCAAAAAGCTGGCGGGCAGGAATCCAATGCCTCGCTGAAAGGAAGAATGTTCGGATTCCTACCCGTTTGATGGGTTATTGCTGGATGATTTCGTAGCCGAAAATTCGGTAGAAGCGCTTGCCGAAGCGGCCCATGAACCTGAAGCGCATCCGGTCGATGCCCCTCAGGCGCAAGGTGGCCTCCGGGGTGATGATGTCCGCATCGAGTACGGCCCGCATGCCTTGCGTGCCCGTGAGCAGCTCGGCGGGGTCATCCAGGGCAAAGTCGATCCTGGCCTTGACGGCATTGATCGGATTTTTGAGTGCGGACAGCCTGGCGGCGGACTTGCTGTAAGCGTCGAAGATGAAGATCACATGCGGGAAGTGTGATTGCAGGGATGCCATCAGGTGGCGCATATCCTCTTTGGACAGATACATCGACAAGCCTTCCGCAAGGACGAGCACATGCTCGCGCACGGGTACCTCCGCCAGCCAGTCGGCAGGCAAAGCAGGCGCGCCGATGAGGTGGTAGTGGTCACTTTCCGCAAAGTAGGTGCGGCGTAGCTCGATCACATCCGGGAAGTCAAGGTCATACCAGAGGTTCGGGCAGTCCACGCGCTTCACACGGCTGTCCAGTTCCACGCCCAGCTGGAGGATGAGTCCGTCGGAATGCCGGGCGGCAAAGTCGCGCACGTAGCCGTCAAACAGCGCGGCACGCATGGCCATATAGATCGCCAGCTTCCGGGATTGATCGACCACCGAAAAGTCGAAATCGACGATGCCGACGATCTTCTCGGCCATCGCATCGGACAGGAAGTCCTCGCGGGACATGAGGGCTTTACCGTAGAGGGGGATGAAGAGGGTGAGGGATTCGTTGGTCATGATCTGCCTCCTGAACAGAAAAGCGGAGAAGCAAGTGCTTCTCCGCTGAAAGCATTAACCCAGGCTCACAACCACTTCGTGTACCTTGCCATCTGCAAACACCGGCAGCACATTGCCCTCAATGGCCTGGCCGTCCACCACGACATTCTTCACGCCGCGGCAAACCTTGTCGGGATTGTTGATGGTTACGTCATAGGTCGCACCACGGAAGCGGCGGGAAACCTTGTAGGTGTCCCAATCGTGGGGGATGCAGGGATCGATCTTGAGACCGAACCAGTCGGGTTTGATGCCCAGGATGTAGTTGCTGATGACGTAGAAGTTCCACGCCGCCGTACCGGTGAGCCAGGAGTTTTTGGCCTGACCAAAGTTCTTGGCGTCCTTACCGGCGATCATCTGGCTGTAGACGTAGGGCTCCATCTTGTGCTTGTCGCTGATTTCCTCGCGGTAGGCGGGAGCGATCTTCGAGTACAGCTTGAAGGCGCGGTCGCCATGGCCAACGACGGTCTCTGCCGCGATGATCCAGGGGTTGTTGTGGCAGAAGATACCGGCGTTCTCCTTGTATCCCGGAGGATAGGAGGACACTTCGCCCAGCTCGAGGTGGTATTCCTTGTAGGCGGGCTGCAGCAGCACGATGCCGTGCTCGGTTTCCAGCCATTCCTCGACGGACTTGAGCGCCTTTTCAGCCTTGCCGTCCTCAACGCCCACACCGCCCATGATGCAGTAGCCCTGGGACTCGATGAAGATCTTGCCGTCGTTGCACTCCTTGGAGCCGATCTTGTTGCCAAAGGCGTCATAGGCGCGCACGAACCAGTCGCCGTCCCAGCCAGCGGTCAGAATGACCTGACGCATCGCGTCGATCTCCGCCTGGGCTGCCGCAGCCTTGTCGTCCATGCCCTTGATCTTGAGGATGGACACCAGTTCGGGGCCGATGGCCACGAACATGCCTGCGATCAGCACGGACTCAGCCACGCGGTCGTCGGGCGCATTCGGGTTGGAGAAGGTCTGGAAGGACTCGCCGGGTGCGTCGGAGAAGCAGTTCAGGTTCAGGCAGTCGTTCCAGTCGGCGCGGCCGATCAGGGGCAGGCCATGGGGGCCCTTGTTGTTGACCACATGATAGAAGCTGTTCTCCAGATGCTCCAGCAGGGTGCCGCAGTCATCGGGGTTGCAATCGTAGGGGGTAGCCTCATCCAGGATGGCGAAGTCGCCGGTCTCCTTGATGTAGGCAGCCGTGCCAGCGATCAGCCACAGGGGATCATCGTTGAAGCCGCCGCCGATGTCGTTGTTGTCCTTCTTGGTCAGGGGCTGATACTGATGGTAGCAGCCGCCGTCGCGGAACTGGGTGGCAGCGATATCCAGGATACGCTCACGGGCGCGCTCGGGAATCTGATGCACGAAGCCCAGCAGATCCTGGGAGGAATCGCGGAAGCCCATACCACGGCCCACGCCGCTCTCGAACATGGAGGTGGAGCGGCTCATGTTGAAGGTGACCATGCACTGGTAGGGGTTCCAGATGTTGACCATGCGGCCCAGCTTCTCATCGGGGGTGGTGAGGGTGTAGGCGGAGAGGAGGTTGTCCCAGTGGGCCTTCAGGGCATCAAAGGCGGCCTGAATCTGCTCGTCGGTGGTCAGCTCGGCGATCATGGCCTTCGCGGGGGCCTTGTTGATCACGCCGGGCGCGACAAACTTCTCCTCCACGGGCACTTCCACATAGCCCAGGACGAAGTTGTACTTCTTGCTCTCGCCGGCCTCCAGGTGCACCTTGACCTGATGGGAGGCCATGGGCTGCCAGCCGGAGGCGACGGAATTGCCCATCTGACCGGTGATGACGGCCTGGGGCGCGTCAAAGCCATTGTACAGGCCCAGGAAGGTCTCCATGTCCGTATCAAAGCCGGAGATGGGGGTGTTGACGGTGTAGAAGGCATAGTGATTGCGGCGCTCGCGGTACTCGGTCTTATGGTAGATCACGCCGTCCTCGACCTCAACTTCGCCAGTGGAGAAGTTGCGCTGGAAGTTGAGCATATCGTCGGAGGCGTCCCACAGACAGAACTCGACAAAGGAGGTGAGGGTCACGTCCTTGGCCGCAGCGGATTCGTTGGTCAGAGTGATCTGATGCACCTCAGCGTTCACGCCCATGGGCACGAAGGACAGCTGGCTGGCGGCAAGGCCGTTCTTCTTGCCGGTGATGACCGTGTAGCCCATGCCATGGCGGCAGGAATACGCATCCAGCTCGGTCTTCACGGGCTTCCAGCCGGGATTCCATACGGTGCCGTTATCGTTGATGTAGAAATAGCGGCCGCCGTTATCCACGGGCATGTTGTTGTAGCGGTAACGGGTCACGCGGCGAAGGCGCGCGTCACGGTAGAAGCAATAGCCGCCGGCGGTATTGCTGATGATGCCGAAGAACTTTTCACAGCCGAGGTAATTGATCCAGGGATAGGGCGTGCGCGGTGTGTCAATGACATACTCGCGGGCTTTGTCGTCAAAATGACCGTATTTCATGCTCTTTACCCTCCTGACGCTGCCGGAAAAGCAGCAGTCTGTATTCTCACGATTTGATTATAGCATAGGTTAGGCATGGACGCAAACGGTTTCGTAAACTTTCGCAAATTTATTTTCACATTGAATTTGTGCTTATTGTCCAACCACGTGCCAAAGGGCCTGAAATTGGTTTCAATGTGCTCTCTGGGAAGATATCGGCCGTCTGTTGCGGGCAGTGAGGGGCGAAAATGGTTTCGACCAGACGGAAAAGGCAATTGGGGCTGGACAAGGCCGGGGGAAAACGGTATGATATTCTATATGTAAGAACCGCTTGAAAGGGGAGCGAATCGCATGATGAAGCTGACCATCCTGGGCATGAACGGCCCCTTCCCGGCCCCCGGCGGGGCTACCTCGGGTTATCTGGTCAAGGCGGGAAGTACCGCCCTGATGCTGGATATGGGCAGCGGTACCCTCCAGCGACTGACCGGGTGCATGCCCCCGGAGGAGCTGACCGCGCTGGTGCTGTCCCACTGGCACTATGACCATTGCAGTGATGTGCTGCCGCTGATCTACCGTATGGAGAGCCACGTTGCATCCGGCGGCGCGCCGCTGCATGTGTACGCCCCGGTGGAGGAGGGCTCCCTTGTCCGCCAGGCGGTGAAGACCTGCCAGGCGATGATTCTGCACGATGTGCAGCCCGGCGATACTTTGGCGCTGGGGGAGGTCACCGTTGCGGCTTTTGCGGGCCGTCATCCGGTGCCTGCCCTGATGTACCGCCTGGAGTCAGATGGACGCACCCTTTGCTATACGGGAGATACCAACACGGTGGAGGGCCTTGCGGACTTCGCCTCCGGGGCGGATCTGCTGCTGGCGGACGGCCTGTTCACCGACGCCCTCTGGGCGGCGGGCAAGCCTCACCTGTCGGCATCCCTTGCGGCAAAGCTGGCGGCGGAGGCGGGCGCGGGCAAGCTGGTTATCACTCATCTGAACCCCGCGATTGATCCTGAAACGCTGCTGCGGGAGGCACGGGCCATCCGCACCGACAGCCTGCTGGCCCGCATCGGCGACCGGTACGAGGTGTGATGCGTTCCCAAACGTCCCGGCAGCCATGGTTGCTTCCGCTGCTGGCGCTCTGCCTGACAGCAGGTATGCTGATCGGGCGCGTAGCTGCGACATGGGTTTATGCTGCCGGAGCAGCAGTCGGGTGTGCGCTGGGCATGCTGTACCGTCCTGTGCGCCGTCCATGTCTGCTGCTGCTGACCATCAGCTTTGGCGCGCTGCTGGGCTGGAATGCCTGGCATCCGGTTCTGCCGGAGGAGGGCGATGTGGTCGTCACCGGCAGGGTTATCCAGGAGATCAGCCTGCGGGAGGACGGACAGGTGCAGACGGTCCTTTCCGGCGTCACGCTGGATGGCGAGGCCATCTCTGGCGACGCGTACTGGACGTATTACCTTGCGGAGGGAGAGGTACTGCCGGAGGCGCTCCGCCCCGGGAACAGCGTCACATTCGCAGCGCGGCTGTACCATCCTTCCCGGGAGGACAACCCCGGCGGCTTTGATTTTCGTGAATACCTCCTCCAGCGGGGCGTGATTATCGGCCTCTATGGTGCACAGGAACTGTCCTTCCCGGAGGAAAGCTGGACGCTCTTGGGCTGGATGGCCGGGCTGCGCCATGATCTGTCCCAGCGTCTGATGGCAGTGATGGGCCAGGAGCATGGCAGCTACGCCGCCGCGATGCTGCTGGGGGAACGCGGCTTCCTGCCGGATGAGGATATAGCGGCCTTTCAGCGCCTGGGCATTGCCCATATCCTGTCTGTGTCCGGCTATCATGTGGGCGTGCTGGCGGCGATATGCCTGCTGGCGCTGCGTCCGCTGCACTGGCCCCGAGGCCTTCGCATGCTGGCGGAGGGCGCAGTGTTGGGCCTCTATTGCCTGCTGGTGGGCGGAAGCGCGCCGGTGGTGCGGGCGGCGGTGCTGTTCCTCCTGTGGGAGGCGGCGCGGCTGCGTCACCGGCAGGGGCTGGCGCTGCATACCCTGTGCCTTTCAGCCATGGTACAGCTCATCCTTTCCCCAACGCTCCTGACCAGCGCATCCTTCCAGCTTACCTATGGCGCAATGCTGGGCCTGCTGCTGCTCCGGCCACGCTTGGTGGCGCTGCATGCATGCGCTAATCCGTTCCGCCAGCGCCTGTGGGAGAGCCTGTGTGCTTGTGTTGCGGCGCAAATCGGCATTCTTCCGGCTCAGCTGTACTGGTTTGGTGAGCTGCCGCTGCTGAGCCTGATGGCCAATTGCCTGCTCATGGGCGTGACCGGCGGTCTGATGGGGCTCTACTGGCTGACGCTGTTCCTGCTGCCCATCCCCGGCCTCCGGGAGCTTGTGGGCGGTGCGGCGGCCTGGGTGACGCAGGGGCTGCTGACGGCCATCCGCTGGCTGGGCAGCTTTGAGGGGACGACTCTCTGGACGCGTCAGGCGGATGTGGTGACGGTGCTTGGGTGGATGCTGCTGATGGCCGGACTGGCAGGCTTTCTGCCCCGGTGCATCCGCACTCGCAGATGGCGGGTGGCCCTGCTTGGCGCATTGCTGACGCTGACCATCCTTTTGCCGCTGCCAAGCACCGGAACGACCTACACCCAGTTCAGCGTGGGCAATGCTGATGCGGCGATCCTCGAGGATGAAGGCATGGTCGTGGTCATCGACACGGGCGAGGATGGCCAGACAATCGCCAACTATCTCCACCATCGCCGCAGCGTGGTGGACGTGCTGGTGCTTACGCATCTCCACAGCGATCACGCGGGCGGTGTGCGTGCGCTGCTGGATGAGGGCATCCCCGTGGAAGTGTGCTATCTGCCAACAGGTGCGGAGGACGCCCTGGTGGACGAAGGTATGCTGCCGCTGCTGGCGGAGCTTGCCGCCGCAGGAACGCAGATACGAACTCTGTCCCGGGGCGATGTGATCACGCTGCCCAGCGGGAGCCTCATGACGCTTTGGCCAGATGCGGTGCTGAACCGTCCGGGCGGCGACGCCAACGACAGCTGCCTGGTGCTGCTGGCGGAGGTGAAGGGGACAACGCTGCTCCTGACGGGCGATATGACCGGCACTTATGAAAAATACGCCGCAATCCGGGCCGACATCCTTAAGGTGGCCCACCATGGCAGTGGCAGCAGCACGGGCGCGGATTTCCTCAGTGCCGTATCGCCCCAGGCGCTGCTGCTGTCCACCGGGGATGCGGAGCGTACTGCCAGTTTGGCTGCGCGCACCCGTCTGCCGATGTACAGCACGGAGCAGCGGGGTGCGGTGATCATCCGATTGGAAGAAGACAGCTTTATCATCAATACTTATTTGGCAGGGGAGTAAGCTATGGACAGAAAGGAATTCCACCAGCTCGTCAAGGATGGCAAAGCGCAGGGCGCGTACCTCTTTGAGGGGCCGGAGGAGAATATCAAGACCAGCGCGCTGCAGTCGCTGCGAAAGGCGCTGCTGCCCGAAGGCCTTGAGGAGCTCAACGAGTCCGTGATGGACAATCCGGCCACCGACGCCATCATCGCAGCCGCCGAGACGCTGCCTTTCCTGGCGGATAAGCGCCTGGTGCTGGTGCGGGAGCATTCTGCGCTGGCGGGGCGCGGCGATGCGGACGAGAAGCTGATCGATTACATCGCCCGGGTACCGGACAGCTGTGTGCTGGTCTTCATGGCCCGCGGAAAGGCTGATGCGCGCAAGAAGCTCTACAATGCCATCAAAAAGCATGGAGCCATCGTGACCTTTGCACCCCTGAACGATGCGGAGTTGAATGCGTGGATCGTGCGTACCTTCTCGTCCATGGGCAAGCAGTGCACGCCGCAGACGGCCTCCGTGCTGTCCTTCACCGTGGGCAGCGATACGGCGCTTTTGCGCACGGAGATCGAGAAGCTGGCGGCCCTGGCAGGCCAGCGTGAGGAGATCACCGAGGCCGATGTGCATGCCGTGGCGACACGCTCCATTGAGTGCACGGTGTTCGAGATGGTGGATGCGGTCGTGGCAGGTCAGGAGGGCCGGGCCTTCGGGCTTCTGCGGGACATGCTCACTGCCGGCGAGGAACGGCTGGGCATTCTGGCGATGCTCCTGCGTCAGTTTCGCCTTTTGCAGCATGTGAAAATCATGCAGTATGAGAAGCTTTCGACCCAGACCATCAAGCAGAAGCTGGGCGTCGCTCCCTTTGCGGCGGAGCGCTGCATCCGGCAGGCCCAGGGTTACACCGGCGGCGAGGTCAGGCAGGCGGTGGAGATCTGCCTGCAGATGGAATACCGTGTCAAGTCCGGCCAGCACAATCAGGAGGGCTCGCTGGAGGCGGCGATGCTGGAAATCTTTGCGCTGCGCAAAAAGCGGCTGGGCTGATTAGACAGAAAAAGGGCCGTACCCCGATAGCGATGGGTACGGCTCTTGCCCTATTTGATTACTTGCCGAACAGGTTCTTCAGACCGCCCAGCAGATCCTTGGCCTTGTCAGCCGCGTCGTCCAGGTCGATCTTGGCCATGACGCCCTTGATGACCGCGTCGATCTGCTCATCGGGCAGGTCGATGCCGATCAGCTTCTCCAGTACCTTGGTGGGGTTGGTCTTGAAACTCGCCTTCAGGCTGTCGTCGCTGGTGAGCTTTTCCAGCACGTCGGAAATGATCTTCTGAATATCCATAGAATATGCCTCCTGTTCATATTGATGGGATCGGGATTGCCTGTTTCCATCATACACGATGGACAGGCCCCGTGACAAGAGGGTGGAAGAAAAAGTTCACCGGATCGTCACATAACGCTCAATTCTGATCATGGCTGACCATGCTGGCCAGCGCCAGGGACAGTGCCTGACGCAATTCGTTGGATTCCGTGAGGGAGATGTCCGGCAGCAGATCGCTGAGCGACGCCTCGGTGCTGGGGTAGAGCAGATACTCCGGGGTGACGGACAGGGCGGTGCAGATATCCATAAGGGTGTCCAGACTGGCGACCCGCGTGCCGCGCTCAATGTGGCCCATGAAGGAGGTGGAGATGCCAACCTGCTCGGCCAGCTCCTCCTGTGTCAGAGACAGCTTGCGCCGCACAGCGCGGATACGGCTGCCAAGACCCTTGTAGTCAATTGCCATGGGGAGTAACCTCCTTTGCGTTGCTGATTCTATTATATGAAACCCGCGACGTCGAATCCATAGATTGGATGTGGGCGACTGTACCAAAAGAAGCAAGCGGTAGATTTTTGTCGCTCACAAGAAGTAAAACCAGCGCGCGCGTACCATTTTGGCGGGCGCAGAAAAAAATTTGCGGAAGCACTGTACTTTTAAGGAAAGGCGTGGTATAATAACAAACGCAACCCAACCAGGTATCCAAGGTTCATTCCTCCCTCTGGTGTCACTTGACCCCGTTGTCGGGAACCATGGAAGCATTAAACCTAAAGGCATCGGTATGGGTGACATAGAAAGAGGAGGTTTTCCCACCATGTACCAGGATGAAACGCTCACTTGCCGTGACTGCGGCAACGAATTCGTGTTCTCTGCTTCCGAGCAGGCTTTCTTCGCCGAGAAGGGCTTCATGAACAAGCCCTCCCGCTGCGCTGCCTGCCGTGCTGCCCGTCGTGCCCAGCAGGGCGGCGGCAACACCGCTTCCGCTCCCCGTCAGATGTACGATGTGATCTGCGACGGCTGCGGCAAGAACACCCAGGTGCCCTTCCAGCCCCGTGGTGATCGTCCCGTCTACTGCCGTGAGTGCTTCGACGCTCAGCGCGCTGCCCGCTTCTAATTGAGGCGGTTGACGAGAGTCAGCAACATCAGGCCCGTCTGCTTCTGCAGGCGGGCCTTTGCGTTGCCAGGGAGTATCAAGGAGGATGCATGATGCAGATCGAAACCCAGCGCCTGCTTTTGCGGGAAATGAACGAAGACGACTTTCCATCGCTCTACGAAATCCTTTCTGACCCGGAGACCATGCAGCACTACCCCAGGCCTTACGACGAGGCAGGCGTGCGCCGGTGGATTGCCTGGAGCCAGGACAACTATGCCCGTTATGGCTTTGGACTGTGGGCGGTGATCCTCAAGGAGACTGGCGAATTCATCGGCGACTGCGGCATCACCATGCAGCCGATTCACGGGCAGATGCTGCCGGAGATCGGCTATCACATCCACAAGCGGCACCAGCGCCGGGGCTATGCCTCCGAGGCTGCGTCAGCCTGCATCCGTCTGGCCTTTGAGCGCTTTGGCTTCCCGAAGGTCTATTCCTATATGAAGTCTACCAATGTCGCCTCTTACGCCACGGCGATGAAGAACGGCATGACCTTTGTGGAGGAATACGACGACCCGGTCAACACTCGCACCCGCGTCTACGTCATTGACCGTGCGGCTTGGGAAGAGAAAATGCAAGATTTTTAACCCACTGCAGGATGAAAAAAGTGAATATTCAATGCAAATTCGCAAAAATAAGTGAATTTTTATGCAATACCCCGTTGACAATCTGCTCCCGTAGCAGTATAATGCAACCTGTACAAAATCCTATTCAATAAGGAGGAAACCATCATGAAGAAGCTGATTGCCTTCGTGCTTTCCCTGATGCTGGTGCTGACCGCTGTTGCCGCGCTGGCTGAGACGACTGAAACCAAGGGAACGCTGGTCATGGCGACCAACGCGTCCTTCCCGCCCTATGAGTACTACGACGGCGAGACCATCGTGGGTATCGATGCGGAGATTGCTGCTGCCATCGCTGCCTACCTGGGTTATGATTTCCGTATCGACGACATGGAGTTTGACTCCATCATCCCCGCTGTGGACTCCGGCAAGGCTGACTTCGGCCTGGCTGGCATGACCGTCACCGAGGAGCGCATGCTGCAGGTGGATTTCTCTGACTCCTATGCCACCGGCGTGCAGGTGGTCATCGTGAAGGAAGGTTCCCCCATCGCCTCCGTGGACGACCTGAGCGCTGAGGGCGCCAACTACACCATCGGCGTGCAGCTGTCCACCACCGGCGACCTGTACTGCACCTGGGATCTGGAGGACTACGGCCTGGCTACTGTCAACCGCTATCCCAACGGCAACGAGGCTGTTCAGGCGCTGCTGACCGGCAAGGTTGACTGCGTGGTTATCGACAATGAGCCCGCCAAGGCCTACGTCGCCGCCAATCCTGGCCTGAAGATCCTCGAGACCGCCTACGCCATTGAGGACTACGCCGCCTGCTTCAAGAAGGGCAATCCCCTGCGCGACGAGTTCAACACCGCGCTGAATGCGCTGATTGAGGATGGCACCATCCCTGCTATCATCGAAAAGTACATCCCCTCCGAGCAGAAGGCTGAGGAGCCCGCGGCGGAGTAATCCCAATCGAATGAAACGAGAGGGGAACGGAAAGACCGTTCCCTTCTTTCTTGCATTTTCCTGCGCCCTTGGAAGGAGGACGTACCTTGTTTGTAAACATCTCGGTTTGGTTCAGCGATCTGTTCCAATCCATCGCTGCGTGGTTCACCGCGTTGCCGGCGAACTTTTCCCTCTGGTTTGACGACGTGAAGGCGGAGTTCATCGTCAACTTCATCTCCCGTGACCGCTGGAAGCTGCTGCTGACCGGCCTTGAAAACACCCTGCTGATGACGGCGGGAGCGCTGTGTATCGGCATCCTCATCGGCGTGATCGTGGCGGTGATCCGCTCCGTCTGGGAGACGAACAACAAGAATATGAAGCCGGGCCTGGGCAAGTTCCTGCTGAAGGTTCTTGACAAGGTCTGCCTGGTGTACACCACCGTCATCCGCGGCACGCCCATGGTGGTGCAGCTGCTGATTCTGTATTACATCGTCTTTGCGTCCTCGTCCAATGGTCTGGCGGTGGCGACGTTCTCCTTTGGCCTGAATTCCGGTGCGTATGTGGCGGAGATATTCCGCAGCGGCATCCTGTCCATCGACAAGGGGCAGATGGAGGCCGGACGATCCATTGGCCTGAACTACGTGCAGACCATGTGGTACATCATCGCGCCCCAGGTGCTCAAAAATGTACTGCCCACGCTGGCTAACGAATTCATCACGCTGCTTAAGGAAACGTCCATTGCGGGCTATGTAGCCGTACAGGATCTGACCTTTGCAGGCAACCGCATCCGCGGCGTGACATACAGCGCCTTCATGCCGCTGATCGCCGTGGCGTTGATCTATCTGCTCATGGTCACCATCCTCACCTGGCTGGTGGGCAAGCTCGAAAGGAGGCTGCGTCAGGGTGATATTCGCTAAGAATCTGCAAAAGAGCTTTGACGATCTGCACGTCCTGCGCGGCGTTGACCTTCACGTCGCACCCGGCGAGAAGGTCGTGCTCATTGGTCCATCCGGCTCGGGCAAGACGACATTGCTGCGCTGCCTGAATCTGCTGGAGCAGCCCACGGGCGGCGAGGTTGTCTTCGAGGGCCAGAGCATCACCGATCCCAAATGCAACATCAACAAGGTGCGCCAGCAGATGGGCATGGTGTTCCAGCAGTTCAACCTGTTCCCACATTTGACCATCATGAAGAACATCACTCTTGCGCCGGTGAAGCTGGGCCTGATGTCCAAAGACGAGGCGGAGAAGAAAGCCATGGAGCTGCTGAACCGCGTGGGTCTGGCCGATAAGGCGAATGCCTATCCCCGCCAGCTGTCCGGCGGACAGCAGCAGCGCATCGCCATCGTCCGCGCCCTGGCCATGAACCCCAAGGTGATGCTCTTTGACGAGCCCACCAGCGCCCTTGACCCTGAGATGGTCGGCGAGGTTCTTGAGGTCATGACCCAGCTCGCCAAGGAGGGAATGACCATGGTCGTTGTCACCCACGAAATGGGCTTTGCCCGTCAGGTGGCTGACCGCGTCGTCTTCATGGACGGCGGCTACATCGTCGAAGAGGGGACCCCCGAGGAAGTGTTTGATCACCCCCAGCAGCCCCGTACCCAGGAATTCCTGCGCAAGGTACTCAAGTAATCGCTGATTCATTCGGCATGCACCACCTCATTAAATCATCGCTTACTTAAGCAACCGGGTGCGCTGCCGCATCGGCTAATAGCAAAAAGAAGGACTTGCAAGCCTCATCGCCTGCAAGTCCTTTTTGTGTTCCCTTATTTGAGTTCAAACACCATTGTCACACTTGCACTGATGGATGCCTCATCCGGCAGAATCACATTGCTTGTCTTCGCCGTTTCTGCAAGGTTGTACGTCCGCGCGGTGCTGTACCAGCCGCTGGTGCTCTCCTCCATGGAGATGACCGCGCCGACCTCCAGCCCAGCCGCCTTGGCCAGCAGATCAGCCTTGCGCATGGCCTCCTGCACGGCGTAGACCGCGGCTTCGTCCTGAGCTGCTGCCGACTGCGTGGACAGGAACTCGATGTTATAGATGCTGTTCGCGCCTGCGGCAGTTGCCTTGTCCAGCACGGCTCCGATGCAGGTCATGTCGCGCAGGATCACGGTCAGCTGATTGGTTACGTTGTAGCCTGTCAGCCGCTGGTCGCTGGTGAAGGAGGAGTAATCATACTCCGCGCTCACGGAATAGTTGCTGGTGGCGATGTCCTCCTCGGCCACACCGGCTTCGATGAGCGCCGCGATTACCGCGCGGATGGCCGTGCCGTTCTCCTCGGTGGCGGCCTCCACGGTCTTGGCATTGGTGCGCACACCCACGGTCACCTGGGCGTAATCCGCCTTGAGGGTGACGGCAGCGGTGCCGGTCACGGTAATGGTCGCACCCTGGGCGGCCTCGGCCAGGGACAGGGCAGGGAGGCACAGCATCAGCAGGGCAAGGATCAGGGCAAACAGTTTCTTCATATTTATTTCTTCCTCCTGATTTTCAAAATGAGCTTTCCGGCGACGTACACGATCACAACGATACCGATGAAGGGAAGCGCGGCGGTCAGGAACACCGCCATGTCCGCCACGAATCCGGTCAGGGTTTCCCAGCCGAGGCTGATGGCGCCCATGAGGCGGTCACCGAGGCTGACTGTCGTGTCCGTGAGGGCGGGCGTGGTCTCCTCGCGGAGCGTCACGTCGATGGTGGAGTAGGTCACCTGGCGATCGGTGCTGTTCAGGGACGACTGCAGGCGGTCAATGGTATACTGAGTGTCGGCAATCTGGCTTTCGAGGGCCAGCAGGTCGCTCAGGTCAGCAGACTCGGTGATGAGGGTCTGCAGCCGCGCCATGAGAGCCTGCTGGGTCTCCAGACGGGCCTGCGTGTCCTGATAGGACTCGGTCACATCGGTGGCGCTTTCGCTGCGCTGGGTGATGCGCCCCAGAGCTTGCGCACCGGCAAGGTAGCTGTCCAGCCCGCTTTGTGGCACGCGCAGGGTCAGATAGGCCGTGCGCAGCCCGGTAGAGTTGTTCGTGCTCTGGGCGGAGGATTCCAGCCATCCTCCGCCTGCCTCACAGGTGGCCTTCAGGGACGCAAGGCTCTCCTCGAAGGTCTGCGTCATGATGGTCAGGCTGGCTGTGCGGATGATCTTCTTTTCACTGGCACTCTGCGCACTGGCGATGGCGTCGTCGGTCACACCGGCGTCCATGCTCACGCCGCGCGCGGTGGAGTAGACCATGACGTCCTCCTCGGCCGCCTCGGGAGCGGGCATGTAGTTGGCCATGGCGGTTCCCATGAGAGAACTGCCGCTGCTTTGCGCGGCCTCATAGGTTTTCAGGTCTGCAAGATATTCGTCGGTGGTTGCGCAGCGGCTGGTCAGTGATGTGTTTTCGGCGACAAGCCTGTCGTACTCAAGCCTGCGCTCAAGATCGTCCCGAGTCAGGAGCGTCCCGCCGATGACGAACACCAGCGCCGCTGCCGTGGACAGGATTCGTGACCATGCCTTCCGGCGGCTTGATTTCTGGTAAGTCTGCGGTTCCATATCGTCCTCTACTTTCTGCATCCAGGCGGCGTGGATATCCTCCGGCATGGGAGGCACGTCCGCGTTCAGCCCGGACAGCGCATCTCGGAGGACTTGGTTCTCATCGTGATTAAGCATGGGTGCGTCCTCCTTTCACTGTGTTGGACGAGGAAAATCTGGTTTTGTTCCCATCTGCCAGCCATTTAGCCAGCTTTTGTCTTGCCCGGCTGAGCCTGCTTTTGACCGTTCCCACCGCCGTGCCGGTGACCTCGGCGATGATCTCGTAGGGCTGCCCCTCCAGCGCATAGAGGATGAGCACGGTGCGCATGTCCGCTGGAAGCGCGTCGATGGCCTGCTGCAACTGCTGCTTGGATTCTGCCTGCAGTGCGGCCACATCCGGGGCAGGGGAGGCGTCCGCCGGATCGAAGCCGGTTTCCGCCAGCTCCTCCGCCGAATCGATCACGGGCAGGCGCTGCTGCCTGCGCAGAAAGTCGATGCAGACGGTGGAGGCAATGCGGTACAGCCAGGTTTCGATGGCGCAGTTCCGCCGGTAGCTGCCGATGGTGCGCCATGCCTTGAGCATGGCCTCCTGCATGCAGTCCCGGGCGTCCTCCGTGTGGTGTGTATAATGCCAGCATACGCGCCAGAGCATCTGCTCATAGGGCGTGATGAGCTGCTCAAAGGCGTGCGCATCTCCCTTCTGCGCGCGGCGCAGGGTGAAGTCGTCGGTCATATCGATAGCCTCGCTTTCGCATAGGGTCTCTACCCTGTTAGACGATGGAGGAAAGGGGTTTGTTCCAATAATATAGCATATTTTTTCGCACAGGGGAAGAAGCTCATCAACGTCCTGGATAAACAGATTGTTAGCACTCTCGTTTGATGAGTGCTAATTTTCTCTTGCATTTCGTCTCAAGTGGTGATACAATACCAATCGGAACGGATTGTTCCTTTGAATATAGGAGGTACTTATTTGATGGCCATCAACATGGAAAAGGGTTCTGTATCCATCGACGCGCAAAACATTATGCCGGTGATTAAACGCTGGCTGTATTCTGATCAGGATATTTTCCTGCGCGAGGTGGTGTCCAATGCCTGCGACGCGATCACCAAGGAGCGCATGCTCCACGGCGGCGAGGAGATGAAGGTCACCGTCATCGTGGACAAGGAGAAGAAGACGATTACCATCTCCGATACCGGCATCGGCATGACCGATGACGAGGTGCGCCGCTATATCAATCAGGTGGCGTTCTCCGGCGCGGCGGAGTTCATGAAGAACTTTGAGGGCGACGACAAGAAGGGTGATATCATCGGTCATTTTGGTCTGGGCTTTTACAGCGTGTTCATGGTGAGCGACAAGGTGGAAATTGAGACGCTGTCCTCCACGGAGGGCGCGGAGGCCGTGCACTGGGTCTCTGAGGACGGCATGTCCTTCGAGCTGGGCGCGGGCAAGCGTACCCAGCATGGTACGGATATCATCCTGCACATCTCCGAGGACGCGAAGGAGTTCCTGGAGACCTATCGCGTGCGCGAGGTGCTGAACCGCTACTGCGGCTACATGGCCTATCCCGTGTACCTGGAGGACGCCAACGCCAAGCCCTACGAGCGCGAGGAGACCATCGAGGGTGAGACCAACGAGGATGGCACCCCGAAGAAGCGCAAGGTCGTCGAGGAACCCAAGCCCTCCCTGATCAACGACACCGCGCCTCTGTGGCTCAAGAAGCCCAGCGAGTGTGAGGAGAAGGAGTATATCGACTTCTATCACAAGATGTTCGGTTGGGAGGAGCCGCTGTTCTGGGTGCACCTGAACGTTGATTATCCCTTCAACCTCAAGGGCATCCTGTATTTCCCCAAGCTCAAGAACGACTTCGGCACCCATGAGGGCCAGGTGAAGCTCTTCTCCGGTCAGGTGTTCGTGGCGGACAACGTCAAGGAGGTCATCCCGGAGTTCCTGATGCTGCTCAAGGGTGTGATCGACTGCCCCGACCTGCCGCTGAATGTCAGTCGTTCTTTCCTGCAGAATGACGGCACGGTCAAGAAGATCAGCGCTCACATCACCAAGAAGGTGGCGGACAAGCTGGTGGGTCTGTACAACACCGAGCGCGAGACCTACGAAAAGTACTGGGATGACATTTCTCCCTTCGTGAAGTTCGGCTGCATGAAGGATCAGAAGTTCTACGATCAGGTCAAGAAGGCGCTGCTGTTTAAGCTGACCGATGACCGCTACGTGACCCTGGAGGAGTACAGGACTGCCAATGCAGACAAGACGGACAAGAAGGTGTATTACACCAATGATCCCAAGCGTCAGGCGGCCAGCGTCAAGCTTTATACCCAGCGCGGCATCGACGTGGCGGTGATGGAGCATATCATCGACGGCAACTTCCAGTCCTTCCTGGAATATAGCGTTGGCGAGGAGAACATGGTCACCTTCGCCCGTGTGGATGCGGACGTGTCCGGCCTGACCGAGGAGTCAGACGAGGGCGCGAGCCTTGATCAGGAGAAGCTGGCCTCCCTGTTCCGCAAGGCGATCTCCCAGGAGGAGCTGCCCGTAAACCTCGCCAGCCTATCCGATGCGGAGCTTCCCGCCATCGTCACCGAGGACGAGCAGATGCGCCGCATGAAGGAAATGTACCGCATGTACGGCCAGGACTTCAACATGCCTGACCGCTACACCCTGGTGCTGAACCGCCGCAACAAGACCGTGCAGGCCCTTGCCGAGCGCGATGCGGAGGATGAAATCACCATCCTGCTGTGCCAGCAGCTCTACGATCTGGCGCGCATGGCCGCCAAGCCACTGGAGGCCGAGGAGATCACGGCCTTCCTGGCAAGGAGCCAGAAGCTCGTGGCGATGGCAGCGGGGAAGTAAATTGGAAATTCGGAATGAGATAGTGAAAGGACGCTGCTCTGTGGCGGGAGGATCCTTAAGGATGGATTTATCCTGCAATGAGAAAAGACGAGCATCCGGCAAACGCCGGATGCTCGTTTGCTTATATAGCTGAATAAACGCAATGCACGGGCACCGTGCGTATAATTGCGCCCTCATAAAGCAGTATGGAAGCGTGCCCCTGAGTTGTTCGACAAATTGAAATTTGCCACTTCATCAAACTGGAATTTTCAAGCTTCCTGAACACTATTGTTTTTTATGATTTCCAATCCCTTTTCCAGTACCGCGTCTCGACTTGATGCGATGTCTTCCACTGTCGGTGTTATTCTGATGTCGGGAGTGAAACCTTTGTTGTAGATGTCCTCGCCGTTCTGGGCTATGCACCTGCGCGTACAGATGCGGAAAAAGCCGCCGCTTTCGAGCGCCTCGCACAAAGGCTGGCCGCTGGTGCCTGCAGTGTTGTTCCCGACGAAGACTGCGTTCGTATACATTTTCATCACGTCAACGAAATCCTCTGCAGCGGAAAATGTATATTGGTTCATCAGAACGGCGATCGGGCCGTTCAGCTTTCCGGGAGCGCTGTTGGCGACTGCCTTTCCTTCATCCCTGACGTAGAATACATTCTTTCGCATCCGGTAGGCTTTCAAGCTGTACGCGTCATCAGCATATTTCTGCAGCGCCTCATCAGGCGAAAGGCCTTTGAAATCCTCCCGGTACATCGACCATGCTTTATATGTAGGTTCATAGATCTGGGTCTCAGCATAGCAGCTGCGGAAATCTCCGCTGATAAACATTGCAGCAATTGCGTCGGCATTCCCGCTGTTCCCGCCGCTGTTGCCTCTGACGTCGAGAATATAGCCCTTCGCTTTTTTCAGTTCGTCAAAGCAGGAATAGATCTTCTCGGTCATGGAGACATCGTCGAACGAAGTCATTCTGATGATCGCGATATCGTCGTCTGTGATATGCACAGTATGAACATCCGAGCTGCTAATCAGCCTTTGGGCAGCGTTGCCTTGGGGAGCTGGATCCGTTTTATGCCATACGATTCTTGAGGGATCGACCCTTTCAAGCCGGATATCGAATTGCCTCCTATCCTTTGCAAACGTGAAGACCGCACTGCTTCCGCGCCTGCCAAATACCAGATTTTCCAACACGAAAACGCCGCAGGCAACTTCGTTGGCATGCCAAAAGTACGGATAGCAGTTTTCTCTTATATAATCATGGATATCTTTCCCGTCGATTTTGATCAGGATACTGAACAAAGGAATATCTTCCTTTACATCCTCGGAGGTACCGATCACGATGATCTCGTCTCCGGGCTTTGCAAAGAATACAGGGAGCATGGAATAGAATTCGGCGTCCCGAACTGTTTCGTTTGGAAAGCTGACATCGGTATGCCCATCACTCAGCAAGGTGACGAATCGCTTTAGTTCACGGTAATAATCATAGAGGTCTTTCGTCTCCAGAACCCGCGCAAGCGCTTTTTTGTATTCCTCGTCCCAGTCGATATCCACCTTATCCCAGAATGCGAAATTGTACGCAGCCTCTTTCCAGATCTTTGAAAGCTCGTATATTTTCTGGGCATCTGTAATGGTATTCATATTGTGCCTCCAATAAGGAATGCCCCTTTATATTCCCCATAAAATTCAAGTTTGTCTCATTCATTCTATCATAGAACAAAGAAAGCAGCAAGCAACGCAATCAACATCGCTTGCTGCCATTAATGAAAGATAACAACTTCCTTCACATCACACTTGCTGTGGGGCAGCGTCCTGTTTTTATGCCTTCACCAGCTTGCAAAGATAGAGCTTGCAATCGTGCGCCTCGATGTGCGGATTGTAGAAATCCGTCACCTTGCCGATGTGTTCGCCCGTGAACACGTCCGTCATGTCCAGCGCGATGCCGCTGGTGGCGGGCAGGCCAAGATCGACGAACTCGCCGTGCACCTCTGCGCCCTGATCGGCGAGGTTGGCGTAGAAGAGCGCGAACTCGTTATCCGACAGGTGGCGAAGGAGGATGAACGCTGTATCAGGGATGTGCTTCCAGGGGCCGACGCCCTCCGGAGGATTGGGATCCTCCACGCACACGGAATCGCGGCGGGCAACGTAGGGTGCACGGCACTCGATGTCCTGATTGATGCGCAGCAGGGTCTTGTTCTGCATGAGGGCCTTGTATTCCGGGGCGAGGGTGCGCAGATCAGCGCCCATCATCAGAGGTACGCCGCACAGGCACCACAGGGTGAACTGCAGGCGGTACTCCTCATACGTGCACACCTTGCCAAGGCCCACGTTGCCCTTGCCGCACATGCCCACGGTCAGCATGTCCATATCGTTGAAGCAGTAGGAGCCGCTCATGCACAGCTTGTCCAACTGGCTCTTGACGATATCGGTGAAGGACTTGTAGTTGTCCATGATATCACCGGTAGAGCGGTACATGTGGGCGCCGATTTGACGCATCCACTGGCCCGGCTCCTGCTGGCCCCAGTTGCAGGCGGAGAAGAGGATCTCCCGCCCTGTGGCCTTGAGCGCCATGGACATGGTCAGGTAGCGGGCCTTGCAGTTGCCGGAGGAGGGGAAGTTGCAGAAATCGTATTTGAGGAAATCCACGCCCCAGTCGGCAAAGGTCTGCGCATCCACAAACTCGTGGTCGTAGCTGGAGGGATAGCCTGCGCAGGTGCGTGCACCGGCACAGGAGTACATGCCGAATTTCAGGCCCCTGGAGTGGACATAGTCTGCCAGGGCCTTCATGCCGTGGGGGAACTTGGCCGGGTCAGGGACGAGGCGGCCGTCGGCGTCGCGCTGCTTCAGGCTCCAGCAATCATCAATGACAAGGTATTCGTAGCCTGCGGCGAGGTAGCCTGCATCGACCATGAAGTCCGCCATCTGACGGATCAGGGAATCATCGATGTTCCAGCCGAAGGTGTTCCAGGAATTCCAGCCCATCGGGGGGCGCTGTGCGATCATGGGGTGTCCTCCTTTGTGGAGATATTCTGTCTGGATAGAAATTCGCCGTTTGAGGGCGACTTCCTGCCGCGCTGCAATGTTTTCGTTGCAGGAGCGCAGAGTTACGAAAACGTTGTAACTCTGCAAAGCGGGTTGGATTGTGCATTGTGAACAAAAGGTGAAGAGTTTTGTAAACGGCGAGCGGAAAATGTTTTTTGAGCAAGAAATGACCAATACATGTCAATTTCAGCACAAAATGCATAAATAACAGGTGTTATTTAGGCAAAATACCTTGACAATTACCGTATGCAGCGGTTATTATTGTTACAGTGCTTAATTGTACAAAATCACCGAATCCGAGCAATGCATTCTCGGAGATTTTTTTTCGGAGGAGAAAGCTTATGAAGCTCAAACAGATCGTCAGCGTTCTGGCCGTTCTCCTGCTGAGCGCGTTTTCGTGCGCCCTTGCGGAGGAAGCTGTCGTGCCCAATACGGAACTGCCTGTTCCGCGCTGGCAGGATGTAGCGGTGCATGATCCGTCCATCATCAAGGCGGCGGATGGCTACTACTACATCTACGGCAGCCACATGGCGGCGGCGAGGAGCGAGGATCTGATCAAGTGGAAGCTGATCTCCCGGGACGCGACCAACACCGGCTGCACCCTTGTTGACGAGGTGCAGACACAGATGAAGGAAGCTCTCAGCTACGCAAAGACGACGACCTTCTGGGCGCCGGATGTGGTGCAATTGAACAATGGGACCTACGCCATGTACTATTGCACCTGCGAGGGCTCCAGCCCGCTGTCCACGCTGGGCATCGCTTATTCACAGAGTCCCGAAGGCCCCTTTGTCAATCAGGGAATCATCCTGAAATCAGGATACGGCGGCTACAACGCCACGGTCTATCCCAATGTGGTTGACCCCTGTACCTTCTACGATAAGGAGGGCAGGCTGTGGATGGTCTACGGCTCCTACTCCGGCGGCATCTACATCCTGGAGATGGATACGGAGACGGGCTTCCCGCTGGAGGGCCAGTCCAACGGCGGCTATGGCAAGAAGCTGCTGGGCGGCAATCATGCCCGCATCGAGGCGCCCTACATCATGTACAGCCCGGATACGGATTATTACTACCTGTTCCTGTCCTTTGGCGGTTTGAATGCAGCGGACGGCTACAACATCCGCGTCTGCCGCTCGAAGACGCCCGATGGTCCCTATGAGGATGCGAAGGGCCAGAACATGATCCGCTGCGCAGGCCGCGCAGGCACGTTCTTCAACGATCCGGACTACGAGCCCTATGGTGTGAAGCTGATGGGCGGGTACGAATTCCTGCCCCTTGCCACGGACAAGAACAGGTTCACCCAGGCCTTCCGCAGCCCCGGTCACAACAGCGCCTATTATGATGAAGAAACGGGCCGTTACTTCATCGTGTTCCATACCCGTTTTGCCAACACAGGAGAGGCCTTCTCCGTGCGCGTGCACCAGATGTACATGACCGCGGACGGCTGGCCGGTTGTTTCGCCGATGCGCTACGCCGGGGAGACGCCGCAATCGGTTTCCGCAGATGCGGTGTGCGGCGTGTACAAGGTGCTGCTCCACGGCCTTGACATCAACAAGGTGGAGCATGAATCGCAGGAGATCACGCTCCATGCCGACGGTACGGTGACCGGTGCGCTTGCTGGCACCTGGCAGTGCGAAGACGGCGTCAATGTGACCATGAGCCTGGAGGGCCTGAGCTACACCGGCGTGATGCATACCGCGCTGGAGGCTGGCCAGAAGAACTGGGCAACCTGCATTTCCGCAATTGATGAAACAGGCGCGTCGCTCTGGGCGGTCCGCGGCCTGAACCAGGAATAACGAAGAGGGGTGAATCGCTTGCGCACAAAGATCATCGCGTTGGTCATGCTGCTCTGCTGTCTGTTCACCTTCGCCATGGCGGAGGAAACGGAAGTCGCTGCCGCAGAGACGGCGATCACGGTTGAAACGCTCTATACGGCTCTTGCCAAGGCCTATACCATGCCTGTTTACGCGGGTGAGGATGTGGTGACGGAATCCCTGCTGCCCCTGCCGCTTGGCCAGGAGGGCGAGGTGACCATCACCGTGCCCCAGGACGCCCAGTATGAGATCTGGCTGTCCTACGTCAACACCACGACCTCGACCCTGCCCACGGAAATGACCGTCACCATCGACGGCCAGGTGCTCTGTGCGGAGATGCAGCGTGTGAAGCTGAACTCCCTGTGGGTGGATGACGGCGTGTTCCCGGTTGACCGTTACGGCAATGAGATTGCCACCACGCCCTATCAGGCGGAGGGCATCCTCCAGGCAGGCATCAGCGACTCCACCGGCCGCACTGCCGAGCCCATGCTTTTTGAGCTGACCGCCGGTGAGCACGTGATCGGTTTCTCCGTGCAGGATGGCGGCATGGAGCTGTCCGCTGTGACGCTCAAGGCACCCGTAACCGTGCCCGAGTACGTCGCGGGTGACGCCTCCGGCGACAACATCATCGTCATCGAAGCGGAGAAGATTGCCTCCCGCAACGAATCCTCCATCCGCGGTGCGGGCGAATTCAACGCCCAGCTGTCTCCCTATTCCAACGATTACCGTGCGGTCAACTTCCTGGACGGCGCTTCCTTTGACGAGGCGGGCGACTACGTCACATGGAACTTCACCGTGCAGGAGAGCGGCTACTACTATCTTGGCGCGTTCTACCGCCAGAATGCCCGCGCGGATTTCCCGACCTATGTGGATGTGTATGTGGATGGCATCATCCCCTCTGTTGCCTGGCAGAAGGTGCCTTTCCAGTACACCACCTCCTTTACCCACATGCAGGCGGCGGACGCCGAAGGCACGCCCCTGACCATGTATCTGGAGGCCGGTGAGCACACCCTGTCGATGTGCATCAACGCGTCCCACCTGACCCCTGTGTATGAGAACATTGACGTGCTGCTGGAGGAGATCAATGCTCTGTCCAACGACATCAAGTCCCTCATGGGCGGCGCCACGGCGGACCCCTACCGTTCCTACAACATGCTCAAGAACTTCCCCGATCTGGTGGAACGCCTTGAGGGCTGGGCCTCCCTGTGCGAGGAGTCCGTTGAGTATGCCAAGCAGTTCTCTCCCATCGGCAGCGGTTCTGCCTTCTCCTCTATGACCCTGAGCGCCGATCAGCTTCGCCGCCTGGCCGAGGAGCCCGAGAACCTGCCCCGACGCATGTCCGAGTTCTCCACCGGCGCCAACTCTGCCGCCCGTATGCTGGCGCAGCAGCTGACCGATATGGCTATCAATGACCTGTCCATCGACCAGATTTACATCTATCAGGCGGACGCCCAGCTGCCCGAAAAGGCCAACTGGTTCCAAAGCACTCTGGCTGGTGTGCAGCGCTTCTTCACCTCCTTCACCAAGCAGGACTACTCCGCCGGTACCGGTGAAGAGGGGCACCTGCAGGTGTGGATGGGCCGCAGCCGTCAGTATGTCGAAACCGTGCAGAACATGATCGACACCCAGTTCACGCCCGAAACCGGCATTGAGGTAGATATCTCCCTGATGCCCGACGCCAACAAGCTGGTGCTGGCCAATGCTGCCGGTACTGCGCCGGACGTGGTGCTTTCGCTGCAGTACGTCGTGCCGTCCTATCTGAACATCCGCGGCGCGCTCTACGATCTGACCCAGTTTGAAGACTTCGGCGAGGTCGCCCAGCGATTCTCCTCGGGCCTGTTCATTCCCTATATTCTGGATGAGGGCGTGTACGCCATGCCCGAGACGGTCAACTTCTGGGTCATGTTCTACCGTAAGGACATCCTCGAATCCCTTCAGATTGAAGTGCCCGACAACATGGAGGAGGTCAAGCTCATCCTGCCCGAGCTCCAGCGACGCTCCATGAACTTCTACTTCCCCACGGCCGGCATGGTTGGTACCAAGGTGTTCCCCGGCACGCTGCCGCTGATTCTGCAGGCGGGCGGCTCCATCTATGCGGACACCGTGAGCGACACTACCCTGGACAGCGAGGTCTCCCTGGAGGGATTCCGCGAGATGACCGAGCTGTTCACCATCTACAACATGCCCACCGACGTGCCTTCGCCCGGCTTCTACCAGCAGTTCCGTGACGGCACGCTGCCCATCGGTATCGCTGATCTGGCAACCTACAACCTGCTGCTCAACGCTGCGCCTGAGCTGGACGGCTTGTGGGATATCGCCCTGTTCCCCGGCCTGGTGGACGAAAACGGCGAGGTGCAGCGCTGGACGACCGGCGGCGCCGAAACCATGGCGATCATGACCGCTGCCGAAGAGCACGGTATGGAGGACGAGGCCTGGACGTTCCTGAAGTGGTGGTCCTCAGCTGAAACACAGAGCCAGTTCGGCAATCTGCTCCAGTCCACCTATGGCTCCGAGTACATCTGGCCCACCGCCAACATGGAGGCCTTTGCCGAGCTGCCCCTGCGCTCTGCGCACAAGAAGGTCATCATTGAGCAGATGGAGTGGATGACCGAGGCTCCCTGGGTGCTGGGTACCTACATGCTGGAGCGCGAGCTGTCCAACGCCTTCATCTCCGTCACCGCTGACGGCGTGGAGGCCCGCCGTGCCATGGATACGGCGGTCAAGCGCATCAACCGCGAGACCTACCGCAAGCTTGAGGAGTTCGGCTACTACAAGGACGGCGTGATGCTGGAGGATTTCCCCACGCCCAGCGTTGAGGTTATCAAGAACATCATTGAGGAATACAACGCAGCGCACCCCAATACGGAAGCAGAGGAGGGAACAGCTGAATGATCACCAATAAGAAAACACCGTATCTGTTCCTGCTGCCCTACCTGATCCTGTTTACGGTGTTCATCATCATTCCCACGGGCATGGCCATCGCGCTGTCCTTCACCAACTACAATGCGGTGCAGACGCCTGAATTCGTGGGCCTGACCAACTATATCAACCTGCTCACTCAGGATACGATCTTCCTTCAGTATGTTCTGCCCAATACGCTGGTGTTCTCCATCATCGTGGGCGTGGGCGGCTACATCCTGTCCTTCTTCCTGGCCTGGTCGCTGTCTCAGCTGCCCAAGGCCCCCCGCACCGTGCTGGCGCTGATCCTGTATTCGCCCAGCATGACACAGGGCGTGGCGATGTCCGTTGTGTGGCGTACCGTCTTCCTGGGCAACCAGAGCGGCATTGCCAACTATGCGCTGACGGCGCTGGGCATCATCAACGAGCCCATCCTGTGGCTGTCCAACGCAACCTACATCCTGCCCATCGTCATCATCGTGGCGCTGTGGTCCTCCATGGGCGTCGGCTTCCTGGCCATGCTGGCAGGTCTGATGAATGTCAGCCCTGAGCTGTACGAGGCAGGCTCCATCGACGGCATCAAGAACCGCTTCCAGGAGGTCGTCTACATCACGATCCCCTCCATGAAGCCCCAGATGCTCTTCGGTGCAGTCATGGCGGTGACCAACGCCTTCCAGCAGGGCGCGATCGGCGTCATGCTGACCGGCTCCAATCCCACCCCGCAGTACGCTGCGCAGCTGATGGTCAACCACGTTGAGGACTATGGCTTCACCCGCTACGAGATGGGCTACGCCGCGGCGGTCTCCGTTGCGCTGCTGGCGCTGATCTACGCATTCTCCTTCGTGGCTCGCAAGCTGTTTGAAGAAAAGGATTAAGAAAGGAGGGAATACCGTGGCAGTTGGCGGAACCAAGGTCAATCCGAAAAAGTTTGAAACCAACCAGATCCCGCTTCTCGTGTACCTGCTGCCCCTGGCAGCGCTGATGGGTGCGCCGATCGTCTACATCGTGTGCCATGCCTTCAAGCCCATGGACGAGCTGTTCGCATTCCCCCCGAAGTTCATCGTGTCGAATCCTTCGACCATCAACTTCACGAACCTCTTCCAGCAGGCTGCGGGCTCTGTTGTGCCCTTCTCCCGCTATGTGTTCAACTCCCTGGTGGTGACGGTGGCAGTCGTGGTGCTGTCCATCATGATTTCCACCATGGCGGCCTTTGCCCTGAGCAAGATGCGCTTCAAGGCCAAGGGTATCATGATGGAGATCAACAACCTGGCGCTGATGTTCGTGGCGACCGCCGTGGTCATCCCGCGCTACCTGACGATCTCTGCCATCGGCATCCTGGATACCTGGTTTGCCCACATCCTGCCCCTGATCGCCATGCCTGTTTGTCTGTTCCTGATCAAGCAGTTCATGGACCAGGTGCCAGACTCCC
>JAFUOR010000136.1 GCA_017481825.1 Clostridia bacterium | reverse complement strand
CGTCACGCACCAGGCCGTGAATCAGCACGGTCTTGAAGGGCGTCACGCCATCCATTTCCTCCACGCCCATGGTGATCATGCGGCTCACCCAGAAGGTGATGATATCGTAGCCGGTCACCAGCACGTCAGTAGGATAGAAGTACTTCAGGTCTTCGGTCTGGTCCGGCCAGCCCAGCGTGGAGAAGGGCCACAGGGCGGAGGAGAACCAGGTGTCCAGCACATCCTCATCCTGCTGGATATTCTTGGAGCCGCACTTCTGGCAGCAGCAGGGATCCTCACGCAGCACCATCATCTCGCCGCAGTCGTCGCAGTACCACACGGGGATGCGGTGGCCCCACCACAGCTGACGGGAGATGCACCAGTCGCGGATGTTCTCCATCCAGTGCATGTAATTCTTGGTGAAGCGCTCAGGCAGGAACTGGGTCTTGCCGGAGGTGACAGCCTCAATGGCGGGCTTGGCAAGAGGCTTCATGGACACGAACCACTGCTTGGACACCATGGGCTCAATGACCGTGTGACAGCGGTAGCAGGTGCCGACCTCATGGGTCAGAGGCTCAATGGACTTGAGCAGGCCCAGCTCGGTCAGATCAGCCACGATGGCCTTGCGGGCCTCAGCGGTGGTCATGCCGGCGTACTTGCCGCAGTCCAGCACCTCCAGATTCTCCACGTCGTCGGAGATATCATCCTTGCCAGTCATGTGGCCGTCGTAGGTGAACACGCGCACCAGGGGCAGGTTATGGCGTGCGCCGACCTCGTTATCGTTGGGGTCATGAGCAGGGGTGATCTTCACCACGCCGGTACCCTTGGTCATGTCGGCATGCTCGTCGCACACGATGGGGATTTCCTTGTTGATGAGGGGCAGCACCACATGGCAGCCATGCAGATGAGCGTAGCGCTCGTCCTCGGGGTTGATGGCCACTGCGGTATCGCCCAGCATCGTTTCGGGACGGGTGGTGGCCAGTTCGAGCATCTCACCGGTTTCCTTCACCGGATAGAGCAGATGCCAGAAGTTGCCCTGCTTCTCCTCGTAGGTCACCTCTGCATCGGAGATGGAGGTCTTGCAGCAGGGGCACCAGTTCACCAGGCGCGCACCGCGGTAGATAAGCTTCTTCTCATACAGGCGGCAGAAGGTCTCGCGCACGGCCTTGGAGCAGCCATCATCCATCGTGAAGCGCTCGCGGCTCCAGTCGCAGGAGATACCCATGCGGCGCTGCTGATGCACGATGCGTCCGCCATAGTCCTCCTTCCACTTCCATGCGCGCTTGAGGAAGCCCTCGCGACCGAGCGTCTCCTTGGTCAGGCCCTCCTTCGCCATGGCCTCGACAATCTTGACCTCGGTGGCGATGGCGGCATGGTCGGTGCCGGGCAGCCACAGGGTCGGATCGCCCTTCATGCGGTGATAGCGGATGGCCGCGTCCTGCAGCGTGCAGTCCAGGGCATGGCCCATGTGCAGCTGACCGGTGATGTTGGGCGGCGGCATCACGATGGTGAAGGGCTTCTTGCCCGGCACCCGATGCGCAGTGAACGCGCCAGATTCTTCCCAGGCCTTGTAAAGATCGCTCTCAATCTCCTGGGGATTAAAATTCTTTTCCATTTCCATGATTGTCACTCCTTCCACCAGGGACTCCATCCCTGGACACTGCCAGAGGCGCTGCCTCTGGACTCCGGGAGGGCTCTGCCCTCCACCCGCGAAGGGCTTCGCTCCAACATCGCTTGTTACCTTCGCCTTCGGCGAACTCCCCACTGGGGAGGCGTTTCGGCGCGATGCCCTCTCTACACCTGTTTCGCGATCTTGCTTGACTTTCCCTTTTGAGGTTCGTGCGCATGTCATCTGTGGGTACGGTGCGGGGTGACCGCGCCCACATGGCGGTTAGCTTTGTGGTTCATTCGGGTCACCTCCTTTAAGTAGATAGCTTAAGGCCACA
This sequence comes from Clostridia bacterium, assembly GCA_017481825.1. Lineage (GTDB taxonomy): Bacteria > Bacillota > Clostridia > Christensenellales > Aristaeellaceae > UBA11524. The sequence continues at coordinate 27,313 of JAFUOR010000136.1, read as the reverse complement.
TGTTTGTCAGCGCGATGATCCAGCTCAAAGCCAGACCAACGCCTCCCACAAACTTCAGGACAATCGCCCAGCTTGGATACCCACGCTTGTCAAGCAGCGGGCCAAGCCACCCCAACAGCAGGACACACATGGCCATTGCGATGAGCCGCCTATACTGAACAGATCGCGGATTGGTCCTGCATTTTTTGTATGCATGTTTCTCTCCAAAACGCAAAGCAGCCCCATCCCGAAGGACGGAGCTGCTCCGTGGTACCACCTTGCTTCGCAAAGGCTCTTCGCTGCATGGAAGCAGACGAAGCCTGTGCCTCATGCACGATAACGGGTGCAACCGCACCGGGCTAATGCGTTTGCGCGCACTTCACCCCGCACTCTGTGAAGCGACCTTCCCCCGCCCGACGCGTAAGCAGTCTTCCAGCCGATGAACCGCTCTCTCTATCCGCACGAAACAGCGAGGTACTCCTCTTCCCTTTGCGAGCTGTGTACTTTTTAGCGAAGCCCAGAGGCCGCTATTAAGCGTTGGCTTCCTCGTTCTTGACGACGACCTGAACGCCCTTGTAGTAACCGCACTGCTTGCAGACGCGGTGAGCCAGCTTCATCTGATGGCACTGGGGGCACTCAACGATGCCGGGCAGGGTGAGCTTCCAGTTAGCCTGACGGCTGTGCTTGCGAGCCTTGGAGATTTTTCCCTTCGGAAGAGCCATTGTTACACCTCCTCATCCTTTATGGGCAGCCAATTGCTGACCTCAGTTGTTTTCGTTGGCAGACTTTTCAGCCAGCAACTGCTGCAATGCCGCAAAAGGACGCTGAACATTCAGTTCGTCCTGGCAAAGCGTAGTCTTGACGTCCGCACCTGCGTATTGCATCAGTCCCTCGCAGTCTTCCTTACACAGGAAGCGCATGGGAAGATTCAACATGGCGTAGGACAGCGTCAGCTTCTCGAGCTCGAGAACGCTGCCTTCGTAGGCAAAGCTCTCGTCATCCTCCGGGTCGCCTCCATGAATGAAGGTCTCGCGGAAGTCACCCTCGACACTGCTCGCCGCAGGCGCAAGACAGTTGGCGCATTGAGCATGAGCGACCGTCGTCAGCTTTCCTTCCACCGTCACGCTGCCATCCTCAGCGGCCGTCAGCTTGCCGGAGAGCGTCACGGGATCGAAAACGACCTCGCTGCCGCCGACATCCTGCGGGGCAATGGTCTGCTCCACAGAGAAAGCGTATTCCGTACCGGGGTTACGCAGGGCTTGGAGAACATCCAGCTTCAAGTGCTCATCACCTCAAATTAGACCGTCTCATATTATAGAATTTTCTTGCGGATTTGTCAACACCTTTCCGCAGAAAAAACCGCAAAGACCGGGGGAAAATCCTCCCCCGGCGTATGGGATTGCGTTGGATTACAGCTTTTCGACAAGCTCCTTGGTATCGCGAGCGATCATGATCTCCTCGTTGGTGGGGATGACGCACACGGTGACCTTTGAATCGGGGGTGGAAATAACGACTTCCTTGCCCTTGCAGTTGTTGACTTCCTTGTCAATCTTCACGCCCAGCCAGGCAAACTCGGACATGACGGCTTCGCGCAGCTCGGGGCCGTTCTCGCCGATGCCGGCGGTGAAGCAGATCACGTCCACGCCATTCATGGCAGCAATGTAGGAGCCGATCAGCTTCTTGAGCTGGTAGTAGAGCATGTTGCGGGCCAGGGAGGCGCGCTCATGACCGCCGTCAGCCAGGCTGTCGATATCGCGCATGTCGGAGGTACCCTCGCCGGCGATGCCCAGCAGACCGGATTCCTTGTTCATCATGTTCAGAACCTGGTCGGGGGTCATGTTCTTGTTATTGGCGATGAACTGCACCAGCGCGGGATCGCAGGAGCCGCAGCGGGTACCCATCAGCAGGCCCTCCAGGGGAGTCAGGCCCATGGAGGTATCCACACACTTGCCATCAACAACCGCAGACAGGGAGGAGCCGTTGCCCAGGTGGCAGACGATGATCTTCTTACCCACGGGATCAATGTTCAGGAACTCGCACACGCGCTTGGAAACATAGCGGTGAGAGGTGCCGTGGAAGCCATAGCGGCGCACGCCCATCTCCTTGTAGTACTCATAGGGAACGCCGTACATGAAGGCCTTGGGGGGCATGGTCTGATGGAAGGCGGTATCGAACACGGCAACCTGGGGCGTGGTGGGCATAACGGCCTCGCAGGCCTCGATGCCCATCAGGTTAGCGGGGTTGTGCAGCGGCCCCAGGGGGATGAACTTGCGGATGCAGGCCTTCACTTCCTCGGTGATGATGCAGCTCTCGCAGAATTCCTCGCCGCCATGCAGCACGCGGTGACCCACCGCGCCGATCTCATCCATGGACTTGATAACGCCGGACTCCTGCAGCGCCTTGAGCATCAGCTGGGTCGCCACGACATGGTCCTTGATGGGCTCCTTGTATTCCACCGTCACCTTGCCGTCGGGCGCCTTCTGCTTGAGGTTGGAGCCCTCAATGTTGATACGCTCCACCTGACCCTTGGCAATCAGCTCCTCATTGTCCATGTCCACCAGCTGATACTTCAGGCTGGAAGAACCGGCGTTTACGATCAAGACCTTCATGTTTAAGCACTCCTTTGATGTTATGTGTTATTCTTGCAATACTTCATCGGCAGTATTCGCTGCCTCGAAAGTCAACTTGAACTGTTCGGCATGTGCCTGCGCGGCGCTGCCTTCGGGCGCGATGATGGTCGCGGTGCCCGTGATGGCCGTCGTGCCCTCCACAAACTGACCGAGGTTGACGGGCGTGCTCTTGTCCGATGCGCCCAGCACCGTGACCGTCACACCGCCATCTGTAACCTGATCTCCTGTTTGGGCCGTCGTCCGGCCCAGCTCGACCGCGCTGGCCGGCAGGATCAGCTTTTCCAGCCCCCGTGCATGGATAAAGGCTGCACCCTCGATGGCTGTCACGCCCTCGGGCACAGCAACCTCCGTCAACGTACCCCAGTCATTGAACGCGAAGGCGTCGATGGTCTCCACACCCTCAGGAACGGTGTAACTTGCGCGCTCTTGCCAGCAACAGTAGTGGATAAAGCGCGTCCCATCGCCGCTGAGCAGCACCGCACCGTCGTCCAGCGTCCTGAAAGCCGTGTTGCCCTCGGGGACGATGAACCGCTCCAGGTACTCCGCCATGACGAAGTTGAAGCCCTCAATGGTTTCAAGGGATGCAGGCAAGCGCAGCTCGGACAGGTAGAAATTGCCCCAAAAGGCACTTTCGCCGATGGTGGTGACGCTGCCTGGAATGTCCAGCGACAGCAGGCGGAAGCAGCTTTCCAGCATGCCGGCGGGCAGCTCCGTAAGCCCCTCGGGCAGGAGGAGTGTCTGCAGCAGCGTGCAGCCGGAAAAGCAGTAGGCGCCAATAGACTTCACGCTGTCCGGCACGGATACCCAGGTCACTCCGCACTCATAGAATGCTTTGTCTCCCAGGGCAACGACAGGCTTGCCATCAATCTCCGCCGGAATGGCCACGCGGCTGCCTTCGCCAACGTATTTCGTGATGGTCACGCCGTTCTCATCCGCCGTGTACTCGTAGTCCGCTATCTGAGAGGCAGCAGGGGTCTTCGCATCGACAAGGTGGAAGGTCTCCGCCACGCCTCGCATTGTTTCAGCAAATTCTGCATCCGCCAGCGGATACATGAAGAAATACATGTCGCCGCCGTCGCTGACCCAGATCATCTCAAAGCCCTGTCCCGTCATATCCACACGGACGGCGGGCAGGTCGTTGATTGTGTACCGCTCGATGACGGTGCTGGCTTCGGTTTCATCCATGCCGCCCAGCACCCTGCGCCCGTCCTCCGCGAAGCCAGACATATCCTCATCCCCCGCCTGAGGCTCATAGCCCTCGGGGATCTTCACGAATATGCCGATGCGGTCCATCGTGAAAGAGGCCGGATCCATCACATAGGCGAAGGTGTAGGACATGGGCACGGTCCAGTACTCGTATTCATTGGGGACCTCAATCCACGCATTGCCGTCATCGGATGCGGGATAGACCTCGTACAGGGGCAGCGAACCGCCCTGCGCAAGGGCCGGCAGCGCCGTGATCAACAGCAAAAGCGCCGTCAGGACAGCAAAACTTTTCTTCATGGATTTCACCGCTTTCTTCTGAATTGTGAGCATCCTCACATCCATTCAAACGGCTGAACGCTGGCAAACATTCCCGGACGGTAACAGTTGTTACAACTTTTCCCGAATTCCGGCAGGATGCCGAAAATCCGGCAGAGCGCTGACGCCCCTCCGCCGGAAGATGGTTGATTACTTGACGATCTCGCCCTTCACGTCGCGGCCGCAGGCAGCTGCGTTGCTCTCGTCGGTATCGATGTGCATGGCCAGCGCATAGCTGTCGGACACGCGAACGACCACGTCGCCGAAGATCAGGCTGCGGCCATCGGTGTCGATCTTCACGGACACAACGTCCTTGTCCTTCACGTCCATCTCGGCGGCATCGGCACAGGTCATGTGGATGTGACGCTTGGCGGCGATCACGCCCTGGGTCAGCTCGACCTCACCGCAGGGGCCGACCAGCTTGCACGCACCGGAACCGGCGATATCGCCAGACTCGCGAATGGGAGCGGCCACGCCGATGGAACGAGCGTCGGTCAGGGAAATCTCAACCTGGGTCTCCTTGCGCACGGGGCCAAGGATGGACACACCCGCGAGGGTCTTCTTGGGGCCCACAACGTCCACGCGCTCTGCGCTGGCGTACTGACCAGGCTGGCTCAGCATCTTCTTCACAGTCAGCTCATAGCCCTTGCCGAACAGGGTCTCCAGATCCTGCTGGGTCACATGGACATGGCGGGCAGAGGTTTCGACGATGAACTGCTTCATATGAATAATCCTTCCTTTCGGGTTGTTGCTCTATTTATTATAGCACCATTTCCCGGCAACTGCAACCGCTTACACGGAATTTTCATGCGATTTGGTCGATTTTCTTTCCAGCTTTCGCAGGAAACTCCCGGGATTCTCCCGCAGGCGGATCAGCGCGCGGCGGGCTCTGGTGATGGCAGCCGCCTCGCCGGTAACGGCGGCTCGGTAATCCGTCTGCATCAGCCGCCATTGCAGGAAGACGCTGTCATCCTCCACCGCACCGTTATGAAAGTCGTTTTCAACCTCATTTTCCTTGAAGGGCAGCATCTCCCGCCTCCGAGCACAATGCAGGAAATGCTCGAAGGCCGCGCAGCCGTCCGCCGGGCGGAAGGGCATATTCCGGAGGTTCGCGCCGCAGGTACGCACCATGTCCTCCACAAATACCAGCGCCTCCTGCTGGCAGGCCCTGACCGCCACACTGGGCGATCGGTATTCCGCCTCCAGGACGGGGCCGTTTCCATCATACCCCACGCAGCAGGGCGCGTCCTCCAGCAGAAACTGCTCCCGCGCCACCCACGACACATAGGGCGATGCACCATAAAGCGTGCGGTAGGGCACGCCGCGGTGGTCAGGGACATCGCTGTCCGTGTGGGTGATGAAGGCGGTGATATCCGCGCCCGTCATATCGCCAATGACGGACTCGGAGCGAAGGTTGTACCCCACATCGAAGGTAGCACAGCGGCCCGTAAAATGTGGCGAAAGATAGGCGGCGGCGCGGGCCCCGTAGGCCTCCACGCGCACCGCGTCCCACAGGTGCGCGCGGTATGCGTCCCGGAAAACCGGCCAGGTCTGCTCCGTCAAAGACTGATCCAAAGGCAGCCCTGCCGCAGCCATAACGGCTCCGGCATCCCGATCAGGCAGCACGGGCGCAAACAGGCGCAGCAGCGTATGAGGCGTATGAGCGGTATAATCGACCCACACGGGCAGCATGTCAAGATCATCCGGCGTGCGGAAATGCAGCGGGAATGCCGCCTGCCGCGAAATGCGCACATAGCTCGTCTCCACCGGAAGCGCAAGGGCCTCCTTCACCCGGTCGAAGGCCTCCTTCACGTAGAAGCCATCCCGCGCAAGGAAAACCACCCGGTCAAAACCGCCGCGCCTGACCTCATCCGCCAGCCACATGGCGTGGGAGAAAAGATACATGCCCAGCGCACCATAGCCGATGCTTTCCGGGCGTTTGGCCGCCATTTCCCGCATTGCGCGATAACCTGCAAAGTGCATCGCCTCATGGGGAATCGGCCATGGCAGATGGTCCTTGTGCTTCCCTGACATGCTTCTTCCCTCCTTTCAATCTGCACTGTGCTCGTCAATCCACCCGATGAACGCTCCATCCCGCCATCTCGTCAACGGCGCGGGCGTCCCGGGGATGATGTGGTCATGCACGGGCAACGACCTCATGCGGCGCGCCAGACGCGCAGGCAGCGGAATATTCGGCGCATAGGGGCGCAGTTCGTCCCCGTTCATCTCCAGCTCAGACTCGTACAGACCCTTGGGGAGTCCATGCCCCATCGCCTGCACCGCGCCGTGCATCAGGCGGACGTCCGTCAAAACGCCATCGATTTCAGCGTTGCGGATCAGCATGAAATCCCCTCCCCTTTTCAGTGTTGCAGCAGCGTGATGTGCGCTCCCTGTTCGTCGGCCTTCACACAGACTTTGCCGCCGATGGGGAATGTCATCATCGGGAATACATGGCCAAAGTCCGCCCCGAAGATCACCGGGATATACGCCGGAACCTTGCCGCGCACGATCTGCGCCATCACATCCGCCGTCATATGGCAGTTCTCATCGAAGCGCCCGAAGACGATACCGCGAATCTCCTGTGCCCCCACACATTGCAGGAGGGATTCCAGGTTGCGGTCAAACTCATAGCAGAAGTAGTCGCCCATGATATTGTCATCCTCAAGGAAGAGCACCTTATCGCGCAAATCCGGCATGCAGGGCGTTCCCTGCAGGAGATTGAGGGTGCACAGATTACCGCCGACGACAGCTCCTTCACACGTCCCCGGCTGAATGACATGACAGGTCTGTGCACTCCGGGAGGGCGTGACCTCAACAGGGGCATCCTGCATCAGGCAGGCGGCTAGCATGCGCCAGGTATACGCCTGCTCACGGTCAAAGCCGAAGGTGCTGAAATGGGGACCATGATAGGTCGTCAGGCCGGTGCGGGCATGGATGGCATTGAGCAGCGCAGTCACATCGGAGTAGCCGCACAGGATTTTCGGATGGCGTGCAATCAGATCAAAATCCAGATGGCGCAGCATCTGGTTGGTATTGAAGCCGCCGATGCAGCTGACGATCATCCTGACATTCTCATCGGCAAAGGCCTCATGCAAATCCTCCACGCGGGAGGAAATGGCGGAGGATTGGAACGCCGCCAGCTCGCGGCTGTGCCTGGAGAAGGTCACACGAAATCCCTGCTCATGCCAGAAGGACAAGGCCCGCTCGTACACATCCTGCCGGACGATGGACAGGCTGCGTGAGGGTGCAATAACGCGGATTTCATCGCCGGACCGGAGCTTCATCGGGATCACGGGACTTCCCCCTTTCTGCTTGCGGTATCATTCGCCGCGAAGGCGCTCAATTCCTGCATGAGAAAAGGCTGCACCGTTGCCGATGCAGCCCTGAATGCAAGAGGAAAGCCGCTTACTTATCGTAGTTCACGACCAGGGAGAAATCCGCAGCCTTCAGGGACGCGCCGCCGATCAGGCCGCCGTCGATCTCGGGCTGGGCCATCAGGCCCTTGACGTTCTTGGGGTTCATGGAGCCGCCGTACTGGATGCGCACCTTGTCAGCGCACTCCTGGCCGTACTTGCGGGCGATGGCCTTGCGGATCACGCCGATGGTCTCGTTGGCCTGCTCATCGGTGGCGGTCAGGCCGGTGCCGATGGCCCACACGGGCTCGTAGGCGATGATGACCTCGGCCACCTGCTCGGCGGTCAGGCCATTCAGGGCCATGATGGTCTGGTAGTCCACCAGGCCGTCGGTCGCGCCAGCTTCGCGGACGTCCTTCATTTCGCCCACGCACAGGATGGCCTTCAGACCGGCATTCACGGCAGCCAGCACACGCTGGTTGACGGTCTGATCAGTCTCGCCGAAGTACTGACGGCGCTCGGAGTGGCCGATGACCACATACTCCACGCCAGCAGCAACCAGCATGTCAGCGGACAGCTCGCCGGTGTAAGCGCCGGAAGCAGCCCAGTGCACGTTCTGCGCACCGACCTTGATGTTGGAGCCAGCAGCGGCTTCCTTCACCGCAGCAATGTCCACCGCGGGCACGCACACGACCACGTCGCACTGCGCGTCAGCCACCAGAGGCTTGAGCTCGTTGACCAGAGCAGCCGCCTCAGCGGGGGTCTTGTTCATCTTCCAGTTGCCAGCAATAATGGGCTTACGCATTGGAATCACCTCATATCATTATTTGCAGGGAAAAGCCGTCCCCGCAAGATTTACGGGGACGGTTGAAGTCATTGTAACTCGCCGTCGGTCACCGCGTCGCGGCGCTAAAACGGGTCGAAGACCCTTAGGCCTCGTCCAGAGCCGCAACGCCGGGCAGAACCTTGCCCTCCAGATACTCCAGGGAAGCGCCGCCGCCGGTGGAGATGTGGGTCATCTTGTCGCCCAGGCCCATCTGCTCAACAGCCGCCGCAGAGTCGCCGCCGCCGATGATGGTCACGGCGTCGCTGTCGGCCATCGCCTGCGCCACGGCCAGGGTGCCGGCAGCCAGGGTGGGATTCTCGAACACGCCCATGGGGCCGTTCCAGATGACGGTCTTGGCAGCCTTCACAGCCTCGGCATACAGCTCGCGGGTCTTGGGGCCGATGTCAACGCCTTCCTTGTTGGCGGGGATCTTATCGGAATCGGTTACCTCGGTCTCAACAGAGGGGTCAAAGGTGAACTCCTCGATGCACACGGTATCGATGGGCAGGAGCAGCTTCACACCCTTCGCCTCGGCCTTGGCCATCATGTCCTTGCAGTAGTCGATCTTGCTCTCGTCCAGCAGGGACTTGCCGATCTCGTAGCCCTTGGCCTTGAGGAAGGTGAAGGCCATGCCGCCGCCGATGATCAGGGTATCGACCTTCTCCAGCAGGTTGTTGATGACATTCAGCTTGTCCTCGATCTTCGCGCCGCCCAGAATGGCCACGAAGGGACGGTCAGCATTCTCCAGCGCCTTGCCCATCACGGCCAGCTCCTTGCCGATCAGATAGCCGGCAACGTTGGGGCTGAGGAACTCGGTCACGCCCGCGGTGGAGCAGTGCGCACGGTGGCAGGAGCCGAACGCGTCGGAGACGTAGCAGTCCGCCAGGGAAGCCAGCTCCTTGGAGAAGGTCTCGATATTCTTGGTCTCTTCCTTGCGGAAGCGGGTGTTCTGCAGCAGCACCACGTCGCCGTCCTTCATGGCAGCAACGGCAGCCTTGGCGTTCTCGCCCACGACGGTGTCGTCATTGGCAAAGACAACGGGCTGGCCCAGCAGCTCGCTCAGGCGAACCGCCACAGGCGCCAGGGAGAACTTCTCTTCCGGGCCGTTCTTCGGCTTGCCCAGATGGCTGCACAGGATGACCTTGCCGCCGTCGGCAATCAGCTTCTTGATGGTGGGCAGAGCAGCCACGATACGCTTGTCGTTGGTGATCTTGCCATCCTTCATGGGGACGTTGAAGTCAACGCGCACCAGCACGCGCTTGCCGGCAACCTGAATGTTGTCAAGAGTCTTCTTAGCCATTGGAATGCACACTCCTTCAAAATCGTCAAAGTGTTGTGATGTGTATTTGAGCGCCGCAAAAGGGCGTACAAATCAATTGTTGTTCAGCAGCCGCAGCATTTCCTTAGCGGCGCCCTCATCGGTGACCAGCAGGGCATGACGGTCATGGCGCATCACCGCAATGATGGCCTCCGCCTTTTGCCGGCCCGCGGCCACCGCGATCATCTGGCAGGATGGCGTCAGTCGCCCCAGGTCAACGCCCACGCTGGAGGATTCCAGCAGGCAGTTGCCTTCCCTGTCGTAATACGCGCCGAAGGACTCGCCTACCGCGCCGTCCGCCAGGAGCCTTCGCGCCTGTGAAGCGGAGAGCTTGGTGTCCCGCAGGGTTTTTTCCGCACAGCCGATGCCGTGGAGAATCACGTCCGCACGCTGGATGAGCTCCATCGCCTCGCGCACGTCCGGGAGGCGGAGCATCTCCTGCTTGGCTGCGTCATCCATGTGATCAGGCAAATGGATGAGCCTGTGATGGCCTCCCAGGCGCTGGGCAATCTCGGCCGCAAGGGTATTGGCCTGGGTGCTCACCGCACGCCCAAGGCCGCCCCGGGCAGGTACAACCATCACGTTGAGAGGCGTCTGGGTCTGCATGGCATGGGCCGTGGCTGCCATGGTGGAGCCGCCGGTCACCGCCAGCGTGGAGCCCGTATGCAGCAGGCTGCGCACCCGCTGTGCCGCAATGCGCCCAGCCTCGCTGAGCACATGGGGATCATGATCCGCATCGCCGGAAACGATGCATACCCTTCCCACCTGCAAAAGCCGGGCCAGCTGATCCTCCAGGTTGCTCAGGCCATACACCACACGGGTGAAGGCCGTCACCTGCGGCAGGATGTCTTTTCCCTTGGCAGTCAGCGACATGCCAGCTGCGTCCAGGGTGATGAAGCCGCTATCCTTGAGGATGGTCGCCGCCGCGCGGATCTCCCGCTCGGTCAATCCCAGCCGTGTCGCCAGCTGACGGCGCCCCACAGGGGCCATCGCTGCCACACGCTCCAGCACCCGCGCACGAAGCGCCATCTCCTGTGCCAGATCGGGTGCAAGGGCCTGCATCAGCTGTACGAATCCGTCCTGCATCAGCAGCGCCTCCTTGCGGGCATGATTTGTCCCACAGGACCTATGCCAGCCCTTTTATCATACCACGTTTCCCCAGCATTGGCAAGGGCTGCAAGGCCTTAAAAGCGCTTCCAAGGGCGAAATTCGACAGAAATTTCACGAACTTTCGCGCATAGAATGCTCGCAGGAGGTGAATCCGCCATGGAAAATCCCCTGCAAGCCATCGGCATCCTGTGCATGACAGCGCTGCTGCTCTGCATCCTGTGCCTGCGCTATGACCCGCAAAAGGCCCACGCGCGCATCATCCGCCACAGCGTGGTCGGGCTACTCCTTCTGTACGCATGGAATCTCCTCCCCCTGCGCGACCTTGGCGTCAACCCGCTCTCCGCAGCAATAACAGGCGCTCTGGGCCTCCCCGGCCTCGGCCTCACCGCCGTCCTCAACCTCATTCATTAACGCAGCGGCTTCATTCTCCGCGGCATGCTTCATGCGCTCCCCAAGCGCACTTCATTTTCATTTCTCCATTTTCAGCAGGTCACGATCTCAATGCCGTCCAGCGCTTCCTGAATGAGACCTTCCACATCCAGCTTGCTCTCGCCCTCGAGAATCTTGTCCATCTTGGGATGGGTCGCGGGATGGCGTGGCGTAAAGACCGTGCAGCAATCCTCATAGGGCAGGGACGAAGTCTCCATGGTGCCGATCTTCTCGGCAATGGCGATGATCTCGGTCTTATCAAAGCCGATGAGCGGACGGAACACGGGCATATCGACCACCATATTGGTGGTATTCAGGGCTGTCATGGTCTGGCTGGCCACCTGACCGATGGATTCGCCGGTGATGAGCGCCTCCGAATTTTCACTCTGGGCCACGCGCTCGGCAATGCGCATCATGAAGCGGCGCATGATCAGCGTCGTGTACTCGTCGGGGCACTTTTCGTGGATCTCCATCTGAATCTTGGTGAAGGGCACGATGTGCACGCGGATACCGCAGCAGCTCTCGGAGAGAATGCGGGCCAGATCGAGCACCTTCTCCTTGGCGCGGTCGGAGGTATAGGGATAGGAGTGGAAGTGCACGGCGTTGATGTGCACGCCGCGCTTGGCGATCATCCAGCCTGCCACAGGACTGTCGATGCCGCCGGAGAGCAGCAGCGTCGCACGGCCATTGGTGCCCACGGGCATGCCGCCTACCGCAGGGACGACCTTGACGTACAGGTAGGCCTGATCGCGAATCTCGACGTTCATCACATGATCGGGATTCTTTACGTCCACGGAGAGATTCCTGTTGGCAACCAGCACGCGGTGGCCGATCTCCCCGTTGATTTTGGGCGAATCGATCGGATAGCGCTTATCCGACCGACGGGCCGTGACCTTGAATGTGCCGCGCAGGTCAGCCATCATGGCGACGGCCTGCGCCGCCACGGCGTCAAAGTCCTCCTTGGGCATCTCGACGGCAGGACACAGGCTGTGCACGCCGAAGACCTTCGAAATGCGACGGATGGCTTCCTCCTGATCGGTGTAATCGGTCACGAAGATGCGGCTGTCATGGAGGTAGACCGTTGCACCCAGATCTTGCACAGCGCGCTTGACACGCTTGACCAGCGCGCGCAGGAACACGGGACGGTTCAGTCCCTTGAGAAAAATCTCGCCATAGCGGACGAGCAGCAGTTCACGCATGTGGATTGCTCCTTATCGTCTGACAAATGCTTTGAGCATGTCGTAGTGCTTCTTGAGGGTTATCACAGTATAATCGATATCCTCCGCCGTCACGTCCGGACAAAGACTGAAACGCAGCGCGCAGTCAGCCTCCGCGTTGGAAAGACCCATGGCCGTCAAAACGCCGGAGACCTTCTGCTTATGCGCCGCACAGGCAGAGCCCGCGCTGACATAGACGCCGTCGCCCTCCAGAGCGAAGAGCATCGTCTGGCTGCGGACAGGCTGGAGGCTCACGTTCAGCACATGGGGCGCAGAGGCAGGATCGTCAAGAGCCGGGCCATTCAGCCTGGCATTGGGGATGGCCGCCTGAATCCCCTCCCAGAGCTGGCGTTTGCGCGCCAGCATGGCCTGCGCAGCATCCGCCGGGTAGGTGCGCACGGCCTCGCCAAGCCCCACGATACCAGGAACATTCTCCGTGCCGGAGCGCAGATCACCCTCCTGTCAGCCGCCGAACACGATGGGGGCAATGCGATGATCCTTGCGCAGAATCAGCCCGCCCACGCCCTTGCTGGCGTGAATCTTGTGGCCGGAAAAGGCGTAGGACTGAATCCCCAGCTTGTTGAAATTGACCGGAACGCGCAAAAAACCCTGCACGCCGTCCACATGAATGGCAGCCTTTGGACAGAGGCGGTCTCGGAGCTTCACGACGGCTTCAATGGGCTGAACCGCGCCCACCTCGTTGTTGACGTGCATGAGGGTGATCAGGTGCACATCCTCCCCCAGCATGCCCTCAAGGGCATCCAGGTCAGCCACGCCCGTACGGGTTACGGGGATCGTCTGCACCCGGTGACCCATGCGCTCAATCTCCTGAGCGCAGCCAAGCACCGCTGGATGCTCCACGCTGAAGAGCAGCACGCGGCCCGGCTTTTTCACCGTGCGGAGATACCCCAGGATGGCCATGTTGTCCCCCTCGGTGCCGCCGGAGGTGAAGATGAGCCGCTGACCTGCAGCGCCCGCAGCCTTCAGGCAGCTCTCGCGAGCGGCGGTCATCAGCTTCTCCGCCTGCATGGCGGGCTGATACAGGGCCGAGGGGTTGTGCCAGTGTGCAGTGAGCACATCCAGCATAGCAGCCACCACCGCATCCGAAGGACGGGTGGTGGCGCTGTTATCCAGATAGATTGTGGGCATGGATCAGTTCTCCTGATGGGCGCCGTAGGGCAGGTAGTGCTTGATGTAAGCCACCATTTCCTCGCTGGGCTCCATGACGATGATGGACTTCTTGCCATCCTTGGAGAAGGCGAAATAATACAGCTCGGCGTCACGGTTGAGGAACCAGCGCAGCTGCTTGACATTGGGCGCGGATACATGGCGGCGGAAGGAGCCGCTGGCGACCTTGCCAAAGGCGTCCACCTTAGACACGTTCAGGCTGCCCAGGCTCTTGCGCTTCTTGTTGTTATACACCATGGCAAAATCCATCGTGCCGTTGGTGAAGGTGTACTCATACTCCGTGCGCAGCTTGTCATGGGTGAAGAACAGATACACGGCCATGCCGATGAACAGCAGCGTGGAAACAAGCATCACCACGTCAAACTGCAGCAGCAGGAACTGCAGCATGGTCAGACCCATCAGCGCAAAGACGATCATCATCACCCAGCTGAGGTAGTAGAGGATTTCATCCAGCGTACGCTTGTGCTTCTTGACGACTTCTTCCAGAAAACGATCCATTGTTGTTCCCTCCTGAATATTGCTGATGCCACCATTAAAGGAATACGTGCTTATCCCAGCAGGATGTAGGATGCGGCGGTCAGAACACCCACCACAAAGCCGCCGGCCACTTCGATCTTGGTATGACCGATCAGCTCCTTGAGCTCATCATCGGAGATGGGCTGTCCATCGACAAAGACCTTGCGGAGGATCTCGTTGATGATCTGCGCCTGCAACCCCGTTTCGCGGCGAACGCCCGTGGCGTCATACATCACGATGGCTGCCAGAACCACGGTGATGGCAAAGTAGGCTGTATCAAAGCCCTCCATCGCGCCGACCATGACCGCCAGAGAGACCACAAACGCCGTGTGGGAGGACGGCATGCCGCCGCTGCCGAAGAAACGGCCCCAATCAAGCTTCTTTTCAACCAGATAATAGGTAGGAATCTTGATAGCCTGGGCCACAAACCATGCCGTCACTGCGCACCAGAGCGCGCGGTTTGAAAGGATACCCATGATATCGTGCAAACCGATAACCTCCGCTCCATCTTCATATGTAGGTATTATTGTACTCTGTTCAGGGTGTTTTGCGCAAGAGTTTTGAAGAAATTTGTGTCGAAGGGAAGCTGGTCGAGGGCGGCCACCGCCTCATCCACTGCCCTTTGGGCATCTGCACGGGTGTTCTCAATGCCGCGCACCGCCACCCAGGTGAGCTTGCCCTCCGCAGCATCCTTACCAGGCGTCTTGCCAAGTGTCGCCGCATCACCCTCGATATCAAGGAGATCGTCAACCATCTGGAAGGCCAGACCCAGCTGCTGACCATAGGCAGCGCCAGCGGCAAGCTGCTGATCATCCGCACCCGCCAGCAGGAACCCCGCTTCGATAGGCGCCGTGAGCAGATCCGCCGTCTTGTGCTGGTGGATATAGGCGACCTTCTCCATCGTCGGCTCCGACCCCTCGCCTGTCACGTCAACCGTCTGACCGGCCACCATGCCCGTCACACCGGCGCGACGTGCAATGGCCTGGGCAGCACGCGCGCCGCGCAGATCGGCCATGCCGATGGCAGATCGCAGCATCAGCTCCATCGCCGCGCTGAGCAGGCCATCGCCCGCCAGGATGGCCACGTCCTCGCCGAAAACCTTGTGATTCGTCGGTCTTCCCCGGCGCAGATCGTCATTGTCCATGGCGGGGAGATCGTCATGAATGAGGCTGTAAGTGTGGATCATCTCCAGCGCGCAGGCGTAGGGCAGCGCTTCGTTCACATCGCCGCCCGCCATATCACAGGCCGCCAGCAGCAGCACAGGACGCAACCGCTTGCCGCCTGCGGACAGGGAGTAATCCATCGCCTTAAAAAGCACCTCGGGGATGGTTCCCAGGGAGGCCAGTTGCTGCGAGAGCGAGCCCTCCACCATCGCCAGATATTCGGCGTAGGTCTTCATTCACTCCACCTCCAGAGGAACTTCCTCGTCGGTGCCGTCGGCGCTTTGACGGATCATCGTCAGCTTCTGCTGGGCGGAGGCAAGCTCCTTCTCCAGCTCCGCAAGGGCCTTCATGCCTTCCTCATAGCGCTTGATGGCATCCTCCAGCGGAAGCGTTCCAGCCTCCATGTCGCTGATGAGGGCCTCCACCTGGGCAAGGCGTTCCTCAAAGGATTGCTTTTTCTTAGGAGCCATGGTTCTCCTCCTTATATACGTCGACGCTGCCATCATGGAAGCGCAGTGTCATATGTTCGATGCGGTCTGCCGCCTGCTTGCTGGCAACGACCTTCCCTCCGTCCATGACCATCGCATAGCCTCTTGAAAGAACCGCCGCCGGGTTGATCGCCAAGAGGCGGGCCTGCGCCTTGTCCATGCGCTCATGGGCAGCCGCGACGGCTTTGTCCATCGCATTGTCCAGGCGAATGCCCGCCATAGCCATGCGGGGCGCAAAGGCTGCCAGGCGCGCGTCGATGGCGCTGTCCAGACGGGAGCGCTGGGCAGATGCCGACAGCATCAATGCATGCAGACGGGTTTCCGGACGGCAAAGCGTCAACCGTCTTTGCAGGGACATGAGCGTCAGACGACTGTCGCGCAGAAGCGACTGGGCAGCGTCCGACAGGTGACGCTGCATCCCGCGCAGACCGTCGATCATCTCGCGCCGATCCGGCACCGCCATTTCTGCTGCGTTGGACGGGGTTGAGGCCCGGGCATCGGCCACGAAGTCCGCGATGGTCACATCCGTTTCATGGCCGACGGCGCTGATGACGGGAATCGGGCTGGCTGCAATGGCACGGGCGACGATTTCCTCGTTGAACGCCCACAGATCCTCCATGGAGCCGCCGCCGCGTCCGGTGATGATCACATCGATGCCAGGAAGCGCCGCCGCCCTGCGGATGGCCGCAGCAATCTCTTCAGCCGCTCCCTGCCCCTGCACCTGCACGGGCAAAAGCACCAGCGGCACACCAGGATCGCGCCGCGCAGCCACCCGGCGGATATCATGCAGCACCGCGCCGGTGAGCGAGGTGATGACGGCAATCTTGCGGGGGCGGTACGGCAAAGGACGCTTGCGCGCGGTGTCGAAGAGACCCTCCATCTGCAGCTTGTGCTTGAGCGCCTCAAACTGCTGATAGAGCGTACCGACGCCCTCGGGCCGCATGCTGTCACAATAGACCTGATAGGTGCCGCTCTCGGCGTAGAGGCTCACCTGCCCCGTGACAATCACGCTCATGCCGTCCATTGGGCGGATGGACTGGCGCATGGCATTTTGCCTAAACATCACCGCGCTGACGCGGCACCGCTCGTCCTTGAGGGTGAAGTACCAGTGTCCGGAGGAATGGCGCTTGAAATTGCTGATCTCCCCGCGCAGCCGCACAAGGCGCAGCGCCGGGTCAGCGGCCAGAACCGCTCGGACATACTCGTTCAGGTCGCTGACATCCAGCACCCAATCGTTATTCATGGATAAGCCTTTCCGCCGCCTCGACGGTGTTTTCCAGCAGCATGGTGATGGTCATGCGGCCCACGCCGCCGGGTACGGGGGTAATCCAGCTGGCGACTTCCTTCACGGCAGCAAAATCAACGTCGCCCACGACCTTGCCGTCCTCCATGCGGTTGATGCCCACGTCGATAACGATGGCGCCGGGCTTGACCATATCGGCCGTGATGAACTTCGCCCTGCCCACCGCAGCCACCAGTACATCCGCCTGGCGGGTATGGGCAGCCAGATCGGCGGTGCGGCTGTGGCACATGGTGACCGTGCAGTTCTGCTGGAGCAGCAGCATGGCCATGGGCTTGCCCACAATGTTGGAGCGCCCCACGACCACGGCCTCCTTGCCGCAAAGATCAACGCCCGTGCGGCGGATCATCTCCAGCGCGCCCTTGGGCGTGCAGGCCACCACGCCGGGAAGGCCGTTGAGGAGCTTGCCCGCATTCTGAATGTGGAAGCCGTCCACATCCTTTTCAGGTGCGATCACCGCCAACGCCGCGGCTTCGTCAAGGTGCCCGGGCAAGGGCAGCTGCACGAGGATGCCGTGGATGCTTCCATCCGCATTCAGGGTGCGAATCTGCTCCTCCAGCGCTTCCTGGGTGGTATCCGCAGGCATGCGGATGGTCACGGAATGAATGCCCACCTGCTCGCAGCCGATCCCCTTGTTGCGCACGTAGATCTGGCTGGCCGGATCCTCGCCCACCAGAATCACCGCCAGGCCGGGATGTACGCCCTTTTCCTTCAGGGCAGCGACGCGCTGAGCGATCTCGCCGCGCAGGGCGTCGGACATGATTTTGCCGTCAAGCAGCTGTGCAGACATGATTATTCCTCCTTCAATTCCTTGCGGTAGGCCAGATATCGACCCACCTGGGTGAAGCCCAGCTCTGCCAGGAGGGGCAGCGCCTGCTCTTCTTCTTCAAAATAGGTCATATGCGGGCAGCCGTCCGCCTGCGCGTCTCTCAGGCAGGCTGCCATCAGGGCGCAGTACGCCTCCGGCCGGAAAGCATCGTTCTCAAACTCAATGCCGAAAATTTCAGGCCAGCCGTCATCCAGCATGCAGCACAAAACACCCACTGCGCGGCCAGCATGCCAATACAGGTAGCTGCGCCAATGGCCTGCATCCGCCAGAATGCGATCCGCGTTCCAATACATGGTCGGATCGTCATGCAGGTTGCGGAATTCCGCTTCATCTGCGGTGGTAACAAGGGTCACGGCCTCCGGCACAGCTGGCAATGTATGCCCGCTCAGAAACATGGTGTGGTTCACGCTGGCTTCCAGCAAGGTGAAGCCGCAGTCCTCCAGCGCGCATGCCGCCTGCCGGTTATCCGCGCTCATGCCAATGTCCAGCGTCGCGCCAGGCATGCGCTGCGCCACATGGGCGGCGAACTCCGCCACGGCTTCCTGCGCATGATCTTCCACCAGAAAGGAAACAGTGCCGGCGTAGCACTCCTCCGGGATGGTATACCACTGGATCCAGCCGCGCACCTTACCCTCATGGAGATACAGCAGCACCTCTTCCGTTTCATCAGTGAAGGCGCGCTGTGCACGCTGCATAAAATCCTCCCGGGTCTTGATTCCGTCCCGGTAGGTGGGATAGCTGGAATGCTCCGCCGTCATGGCCAGGTCATAGGCCCATGGGGCGTACTGCTCATATTCCTGCTCGGTCAATCGCGTCAGCATAGGCTCTCCCGATATTTCTGTGCACCGACCAGCGCCACGCCCACAGCGTTGTCGCCGCTGTATTCAGGCCTTCCGAAACACACGCGGAAATCCCTGTCCTTCTTATGAATACGCTCCGTCACAAGCTCGCGGAAGAGCGCTGAGGAGGACACGCCCCCGGCAATCAGCGCCTGGCGGATGCCCGTCCGCTGCGCACCGGCACAGACCATGCGCGCGACGGTTCTCGCCAATAAATCGTAGACCTCCCGGGCGATATCCTCTCTGGGGAGCGTTCCGCCAGCGATCCAGCGCTGGATCTGCGTTTCCGCGCCGGAGAAATGGCAGTTCAATCCGCCGTCGCGGGTGGTCATGGTCAGGCGCGCTTCCGATTGGCCTTTCACAGCCAGCGCCTCCAGATGAGGCCCCGCCGGGAAAGGAAGCCCCAGCGCCACACCTGTGCGGTCAACCACCTGGCCCGCATGGAGGTCAAGCGTTCCGCCCAGGAGGGTCAGCTCATCACCGCGAAGGGCAAGGATCTCCGTGGTGCCGCCGGAAAGGTGCACCGCCAGCAGATCGCCCTCCTCCACGCCGCTTTCGACCCGCGCCGCCGCCACATGGCCGCGCTGGTGGGTCGTAGCAAAACAGGGAACGCCAAGCATCGCAGCCAGTCCGCGACCCTGGGCGTCCCCTGCGTGGAACACGGGCATGTAGGAGCTTTCCTCATCGCGAGGGCGGCGCGAAACGCACACGGCGGCAATCTCGCAGCCCTCGATGTAGGGCTTCAATTCCTCAAAACGTTCGGGCAGCTGGCGGACGTGGATGAACACCGCGTCGCTCTGCCGCAGCCCTCTCTCGCCCAGCTTCACGGGCAGCAGCTTCCGGCAGCTGGCCAGCACCTGCCCCTCCACCGTGACCGCAGCCACGGAGGTGGTATAGCAGCTGGTGTCGATGCCGATGACGACGCGCGTCACTGCGCGGCCTCTTTCTTGCGCAGGATCGTGCCCAGAACGCCGTTGATGAAACGTCCGCTGGCAGGATCGGAATAGCGGCCCGCCAGATTCACCGCCTCGTTGATCGCCACACTCCCGGGAACATCCTCCTCGTGCAGGATCTCCCAGGCAGCCAGGCGCAGGATCGTCAGGTCAACCTTGGGCATGCGGCTAACGTTCCACTTGGGACTGGCGGACTGAATTTCAGCATCCAGCTCATCGATATGATTCAGCACACCGTCCAGCACACGGGCGATGTACGCGCGATCCGCCTTGCCGGGCTCTTTCTCGGAGATGGCCTCCACGCCGGGAACTCCGTCCTTGCGCAGCGCCTCGTAGACCATCTGGAGGGTCTCCTCGCCGCCTTCGCCGCCGGCCAGGTTTTCAAAAATCATTTGCATCACTGCTGCACGTGCAGTTGTACGCGCCATATATAGCAACTCCTATCGATTCTCTTGGGTATGGAATCAGGCCTCGGTTTCGTCCTCCGCCTCAGCCTTGACAATCATTTCAGGTTCGTCAGTTTCAGCCACGGTATCATCGTAGAGCTCATCGGGCTCGTCGATGGCGGCCTCGGTCATCTCGTCGGTGGCGGCCTCGGTGTCGTCGTAGAGCTCGTCGGGCTCTTCAATGATCGCCTTCGCTTCCTCCGCAACTTCCCCGGCAGATTCCGCTGCGGCCTCCGCCGTCAATTCCGGCGGAGCGGGGACGATGGCGGGCTGCTCCTCGGTACCGAAAAGCCGCTGGTGCAGCGGACGGTCATCCTCCATTTCTTCCTCGGCCACCGGCAACACGGGCGCAGCCGCAGGGACAGGCGCGGGTGCCGCAGCAGGCGCCGCCGGGACTTCAACCGGCACTGCAGGCGCCGCGGGGGCGACGGGCGTCACAGGCGCTTCCTGCGCCTTTTCAACAACCGAAGCCGCCACGGAAACAGGCGCTGCATCCTGCACAGCATAGGGAGAGCCGATCACAGGGCTGTCATTGTTCTCCACCAGCACGCGAACTTCCTGAACATCCACGCCGGTGCAGGCGGTCACATACTGGCGGATCTGCTTTTGCAGCACGCCGATGCTGAGCGGGATGTTCACACCGGCAGCCTGCTCGATCTCCAGCTTGATGACGATGCCGTCACGACGCTCCGCAATGGCAATATCCGCCTGCGCGATCACCTCATGCTTATCCACGCAGGAGCGCACAAGGCCCTCGATGGCACGCACGGAGATGCCGATGGCGCCGTTTTCCGTCTTCTGCATCACAAAGCCGCCCTTGACCGCCCTGCGGCTGGGCAGCAGCGCCCATACGCAGCCAGCGCCCAGCGCCAGCTGACCCAGGACGATTACCAGCGTCAGCAACACGTTCAGCACGCTCTTCTCCTTGAGAACCAGCCCCAGGCCAGAAGTGAACTGCACATTGCAGAACGCTTCCAGTGCCGCAAAAACGCCATTGGCCAGCAGCACCAGCGCCGCAAGGCACAGCACCACGCGCTTGACAACGGATTTCTTCATTCTGAACTCCTTCCGCAGGCGGAGGAACCATTCCTTCCACCTGAAACACGGGTGTGTCCCCTTCCCCGCAGCGCGCCCCATGCGGTCAGAAACACACCCTGCACCGATGAGGACATGACGCCTCACCGGCATTGTGGTTACGCTTCGCTCTCCTCGGTCTTCTCTTCCGCAGGAGCCTCCACCAGAGGCACTTCCGGCGCCTCCAGCACGGCATTCTGCGCACCGGCAGACAGCGCGTTGTTCTCCTTCTCGAAGCTCACGCCCTGCACATGCACGTCCACACGCACCACATGCAGGCCCGTCATGGCCTCGATGGCCTTGCGGACGCTCTCCTGCGCATCCTGCGCAGCCTTCTGGATGGGCGTGCCATATTCAACCGTCACATAGAGGTCAACGCTGGCCTCCTCGGAACTGGTTTCGACCTTCACGCCCTTGGTGACGGAGCGATTCTTGCCCAGCAGATTGCTGCCGGAGACATTCACCATGCTGGCGATGCCTTCGACCTCTGCTGCGGCCACGCCTGCAATGATCGCCACCACTTCATTGGCATAGGTGATATTGCTGCCCGGTTCCATATCGAGCTGTTCGATGTTCAGGGGCAGAGTTTCCTTCTTTGCCATGGATAAAGCACCTCCTGAATAGGGAAAATGGCTGAATTCCCGACCATTCAGCCGGATTCTGAATCATCAGAAGCATGATACGGCGTCTTCGCAGACCCGTTCGCTCCATTATAACATAGAATGCGCCTGTTGGCAAGTTTTCAAACGCGGAATCGGTCAAGGGTTAGAAACATTCACGCTGCCTTTCAAACATGCATACGGCGGCAGACTTGCCGTCCACCGCCGCTGAAAACATTGATATCACACTTTACTCGCGTTCCCAAAAGGCTTTCTCCGGGAGAGCTGTCAGCCGCAAAGCTGACTGAGAGGGCTCCCTTGCAGCACCTAATGCCAGGAACAGGTTTAATTACTGCACCTTGTTGACTTTTCCTTCTGAGTCACGCGGACTGTTTGACGGATCGGAGATCCGTCAAAGGCGTCATGGAGCTTTTGCCTCCGGCGGAGAGGGGCCTCCGCGGCCCCTTCCATCCCCCGTAAGGGCCTTAGGCCCTTAACCCTTTTTCTGTCCCCTTGTTAGTTGGTTTCCACCGGGACGCAAGCGATGTGCAGCTCGTCCAGCTGCTTCTGCTCCACATAACCCGGAGCGCCCATCATCACGTCCTGGGCATTCTTATTCATCGGGAACGGAATGACCTCACGGATGGTCTCCGCACCGGCCAGCAGCATCACCATACGATCCACACCGGGAGCAATGCCCGCATGAGGCGGCGCACCATAGGTGAACGCATTGTACATCGCCGGGAACTTGGCCTTCACATCTTCCTCGCCCAGGCGCACCATCTTGAACGCCTCGATCATGATCTCCGGGTCATGGTTACGCACCGCGCCGGAGGACAACTCCACGCCGTTGCACACCAGGTCATACTGGAACGCAGTGATGCTCAGCGGATCAACCTCGCCGGCCTGCGCCTTCTTGAGGATTTCCAGACCACCGTTGGGCATGGAGAAGGGGTTGTGGCAGAACTCCAGCTCGCCGCTCTCCTCGCCCATCTCATACATGGGGAAATCGACGATCCAGCAGAACTCGTACTTCTCCTTGTCGATGTGATTGGGGCACAGGTCAACCAGCATCTTGCGCAGCACACCTGCGGTCTTCTGGGCAGCCAGCTTCTTGCCGGCGGTCAGGCCGACAAAGGTGTTGGGCTTCAGGCCGAGGGCAGCAATGACCTCCGCCTCCTGGGGCTTGACGAACTTGGCGATGCCGCCAGCGATCTCGCCTTTCTCATCCACCTTGAACCAGAAGGCCTTGTTGCCGGAGACAACCTCCACATCCGCGCAGAGCTTGTCGATCTGCTTGCGGGTCGCGGTCATGTCGGACACCACAACAGCCTTCACCACATTGCCCTCGAAGGGGCCGAAGCCGCAGCCGCCGATCAGCTCGGTCACGTCGGTCAGCTCCAGATCAATACGCAGGTCGGGCTTGTCGGAGCCATAGCGGTCCATGGACTCCAGGTAGGGAATGCGCTTGAAGGGCGCGGAGGAAGCAGTGTTGTAGGTGCCATACTTGGCAAAGATAGGGGGCAGCACGTCCTCCAGCACGGCGAACACATCCTCCTGGGACGCGAAGGCCATTTCCATATCCAGCTGATAGAACTCGCCGGGGCTGCGGTCGCCGCGGGCGTCCTCATCACGGAAGCAGGGGGCGATCTGGAAATAACGGTCAAAACCGCTGGTCATCAGCAGCTGCTTGAACTGCTGGGGCGCCTGGGGCAGCGCGTAGAACATGCCGGGGTGCTTACGGGCAGGCACCAGGTAGTCGCGGGCGCCCTCGGGGGAAGACGCAGTCAGGATGGGGGTGGTGATCTCCAGGAAGCCGTGATCGTTCATCGCGGCACGCAGGGCACTCACCACGTTGCAGCGCATGATGATGTTCTTCTTGACCTCGGGGTTGCGCAGGTCAAGGTAGCGGTACTTCAGGCGCAGAGTCTCGTCCGCCTCGGTGGAGCGGTTGATCTGGAAGGGCAGCTCATTGTGGCGGCAGCGGCCCAGCACCTCGATCTTCTCCGGGACGATCTCGATATCGCCGGTGGGGATCTTGTTGTTTTTGCTATCGCGCTCACGGACAACGCCGGTCACGGAGATCGTGGACTCCTTGTTCAGGGCCTTGATCTGCTTCATCTGCTCCTCGTTCTCGATGACGACCTGGGTAGTGCCATAGAAGTCGCGGACGATCACGAACGCCAGGCTGGCAGACACCTCACGGACGTTCTCCATCCAGCCGGAAATCTGCACATGCTCGCCCACATTGGCCATGCGCAGCTCATTACAGGTATGCGTACGGTTCTGCATGAAGGTTGCTCCTTTATTCGTTATGTTTCTCTATGTACCTTTGGGCTCTTACCGCTTCAGCGGAATGCGGGTATAGTATTCTTCCTCGTCTTCATGGTGGATGTAAGCGCCATTGGCAAGCATCACACGGAGGGAGGCAGGATTCGTCTTTTTCACGGCAAGGTAGGCTTCATGCTCGTCAATGAGCGGGGCAGCAATGTCCAGCATCAGCTTAAGCCCTGCCTTCGCCAGTCCCCTGCCCCGGCAGCTGCGGCGGATGCCATAGCCGATGTGACCCGCCCCATTTCGCAGCATATCGTTCAGCGTAGGACGGAACTTGAACACGCCCACCGCCTTGTCATCCTCAAACAGGATGTAATAGCACTGCGGCACATGGCCCGGCTTCAGATCAATGCCCCTGGCATAGCGGTCGCAATGCGGAAGGAATCCGCCCACAAATTCTTCGTAGGACAAACCATAGCCGCCGTTGCCAAAGCCATTCTCACTGGGAAGATCCTGCATGCAGTTATAAGCAGCTTCGGCATCCTCCAGACACATGGGACGCATGGTCAGCATGGGAATTCCTCCAATCGTTCAGCCCAGCATCTCCCGAACCACCGCTGCAGCCTCGGCATTGGCTGCGGTACGCTCCTCGCGGGTGTTCATATTCTTGATCTTGACGATGCCGTTTGCCACCTCGTCATCACCCAGGGTGATGCACAGGGGTGCGCCGGTCTTGTTGGCGTACTTGAACTGGGCCTTGAGGCTGCGGCCGGTGTGATCCATATCGGCGTTGATGCCGGCCTTGCGCAGCTCCTGCACCAGCATGAAGGCGGGGATCTTGTTGCCGCCCATGTAGGTCACGAACACGTCGTACTGGTCGGGCTTAGGAATCTCCACACCCTCGGAGTCCAGCAGCATCAGCACGCGCTCAATGCCCATGCCGAAGCCAACGGCGGGCAGGCTCGGGCCGCCCAGCTCTTCCACCAGATTGTCGTAGCGTCCGCCGCCGCACACAGTCAGATTGCCCTTATCCGTCGTGGTGATCAGCTCGAACACCGTCTTGGTGTAATAGTCCAGGCCGCGGACGATGCGGCTGTCCACCTGGTACGGAATGCCGGAAGCCTTCAGGCATGCCTGCAGCTGGGCGAAGTGCTCCGCGCATTCCTCGCACAGCACATCCAGCATGGAGGGCGCATCCTTGACCAGCTCCTGGCACTTTTCCACCTTGCAGTCCAGCACGCGCAGGGGGTTGCGGTCAAAGCGAGTCTTGCAGGTCTCGCACATGCAACCGATGCGCTCGCCCAGGAAGGACTTAAGCATCGCATGGTACTGGGGACGGCACTTTTTGCAGCCGATGGAGTTGATGTTCACGCTCAGGTTCTTGACCCCGAGAGTGCCCAGCAGCTTATAGGCCAGCAGGATCAGCTCCGCATCAGCGGTAGCATCCTGCGCACCGAAGCACTCCAGGCCAAACTGGTGATGCTCGCGCAGACGGCCATTCTGCGGGGCTTCATAGCGGAAGATGGGCGCATTGAGGTAGTACATCTTGCAGGGCAGCGCATCTGCGTAGAGGCTGCTCTCCAGGAACGCGCGGACTGCGCCTGCGGTGCCTTCGGGCTTCAGGGTGATGCTGCGGTCGCCCTTGTCCTTGAAGGTGTACATTTCCTTCTGCACGATGTCGGTGGTATCGCCAACGCCGCGCAGGAAGAGCTCCGTGTGCTCGAACACGGGCGTGCGGACTTCGCGGAAGCCTGCCTCAGCGGCAGCCTTGCGCATATGGGCTTCGACGTGCTGCCAGCGGTAGGAATCGGTCGGCAGTACGTCCTTGGTGCCACGGGGTGCCTGGGTCAACATGGTTGATCCCTCCTTTATGGTAGTCATCCGTGCCTTTGGCGGCGCGGGTGCTTGCGTGGTGATGGCCGCCAAAACAGAAAAGCCCCACGCAGCGGTTACTGCATGGGGCGAGGAGCCATCGGCTCGTTTTATCTCGCGGTGCCACCCATTTTCGCATCGTGATACGATGCCTTTTGGCCGCTGTAACGTGCGGACACGCCCGGCTCTCACCGGGAGGCTCCAAGCTGTCAGTCGTGCGCCGCTGACGGGAGTTTTTCAGCCGACTGGATCCGGCACTGCCGGGAACTCCCTCTCTGTGGACGGTGGACGCACGTTCTTCTCTTCATCGCCCAGGGTCAAAGACCCATTTTCGGAACAGGTGTAATTGTAGCAGGAATTTGGCGGATTGTCAATGCTTCCGTCAATTCAACTTCGGTTCGTTCTGTCGCCTGTTCCAGACAACAACGATGCATATGACTACAAACAGGCCAATGCCCAAAACACCGACTGTCTGCATCAAAGCTGCCCCGGATGCGTCATGCAGAACCGTCTCGTTTCCCTGCTCATCTATCCGAATCAATTTCGCATAATTCACCGAAAGCTGCGAGAGAAAATGATCATTGCACAACGTATAGATCACGCCGTCAACGGTTCGTTCAGTTTTCAGCAGCGCATTTTTGTAACGGCTGTATGCACTATTAGTAACCAGCGATTTCAGCGAAACACATTCGCCATCTTCATCGAAGACACTGAGCACCGAGCCTCTCAGCATGAATATCCCAAGACCTTCATCCACCCAGTCCAGCAGGAAACTCCCGGTGCTCTGAAATACATAGCCATATTGAAAGGTTCCATCGGACGTCAGCACTGCAATGTAGTTACCGCCCCTGGGACGGTCAAAGCCAAGCGCAATCATTCCATCGTCGCGCACATCAAAGCACTCTATGGGCCAATCATGATAATCCTCTTTCCAGACAACAAGGGCCCTTCTTTTCAGAAAGTTCTGCCGGCCCTCGGTCGTATACTCACGGAACTTCAGTTCCGTCATTTCTTCCGCCAGCGCGGTTAGCGGCAGACAAAAAAGCAGCATCCAAAGGACGAACCTACGCATCAGCAACGCTCCTTTATAACAAAAAACCGGATGCTTACGCATCCGGCGCTTTCGTGCGGGAAACAGGACTTGAACCTGCAAGCTCGTACGAGCACATGAACCTGAATCATGCGCGTCTGCCAATTCCGCCATTCCCGCAGAAAAGTGTGGGCAGGGGTGGATTCGAACCACCGAAGTCAGTGACGGCAGATTTACAGTCTGCTCCCTTTGGCCACTCGGGAACCTACCCATATGAAGTTTCCTCTGTTAATCCAAGAGGATGGAGCTGGTGAAGGGACTTGAACCCGCAACCTGCTGATTACAAATCAGCTGCTCTG
>JAFUOR010000135.1 GCA_017481825.1 Clostridia bacterium | reverse complement strand
GAGGCGTTGCGCATGTTGGTGACGTGCTTCTGCTTGCAGACGTTCACCGCCAGATCCATGTTGTGAGCGTTCTGGCCGCAGATCATGCCCATGTAGACCTCCTGGCCCGCGCCGATGAACAGCGTGCCGCGCTCCTGGGCGTAGAACAGGCCGTAGGAGGTGGAGGTGCCGGTCTCGAAGCAGATCATCGCACCGGCGCTGCGGTGGGGGATGTCACCCTTGACGGGCTCGTACTTCTCAAACACGCTGGACATGATGCCTTCGCCGCGGGTGTCGGTCATGAATTCGCTCCGGTAGCCGAACAGGCCGCGGGAGGGCACCAGGAACTCCAGGCGGACGCGGTCAAGGCCGGACATGCTCTCCAGAATGCCGCGGCGGCGGCCGATCTTCTCGATCGCCGCACCCGCCGTCGCCTGGGGGGTATCCACCACCAGGCGCTCAATGGGTTCGCACTTCACGCCGTCGATCTCCTTATAGATGACCTGGGGCTTCGACACGGCGAACTCATAGCCCTGACGGCGCATGTTCTCAATCAGGATGGACAGGTGGAGCTCGCCGCGTCCGCAGACCTCGAAGGCATCGGTGGATTCGGTGTCATTGACACGCAGGGACACATCCGTCTGCAATTCGCGCATCAGGCGGGCGCGCAGGTGGCGGCTGGTCACATACTGACCCTCACGGCCTGCAAAGGGAGAATCATTGACCTGGAAGGTCATCGTCACCGTGGGCTCGGAGATCTTCACGAAGGGCAGACCTTCAATGCAGGTGGGGTCGCAGACGGTGTCGCCGATGGAGATATTCTCCGCACCGGACAGCGCCACGATATCGCCCATGGAGACCTCAGCGGCATCCACGCGTTTGAGAGCCTCGTAGGTGTACAGGTTGCCCAGCCGCCACTGGCCGGAGGTATGCCCCGTCTCCAGGTTGGTGTGGACGACGTTCATGCCCTGCCTGAACTTGCCGCGCACCACGCGGCCCACGCCAATGCGGCCCACATACTCGGAGTAGTCGATGGTGGAGATGAGCACCTGCGCCGGGCCGTCGGGATCACCCTCGGGCGCGGGGATGTACTTCAGGATGGAGTCGAACAGGGGCTTCAAATCAGTGCCGGGCTCGTCCAGGTTCAGCGTGGCAGTACCCTTGCGGGCGGACACATACAGGATGGGGTTATCCAGGGTGGATTCGTCCGCATCCAGGTCGATCAGCAGGTCGAGGATTTCGCCCGTGACCTCCTCGCAGCGCTGGTCGGGACGGTCGATCTTGTTGATGACGATCAGCACCTTCAGCTTCAATTCAAGAGCCTTCTTCAGCACGAAGCGAGTCTGGGGCATCGGGCCCTCGAAGGAGTCCACCAGCAGCAGCACGCCGTCCACCATTTTGAGAACGCGCTCCACCTCGCCGCCGAAGTCCGCGTGGCCGGGGGTGTCAACGATGTTGACCTTGGTGTTGCCGTAGTGCACGGCGGTGTTCTTGGCCAGGATGGTAATACCGCGCTCGCGCTCGATATCGCCGGAGTCCATCACGCGGTCAGCGACCTGCTGATTCTCGTGATAAGCACCGCCCTGCTTGAGCATCTGATCGACCAGGGTGGTCTTGCCGTGGTCAACGTGGGCAATGATGGCAATGTTGCGAATGTCTTCGCGGATCATGTGGTAACATCTCCTTGATATGTCAGGATTTGTTGAGTTAAGGACATTCTGTGGGTTGACTGTGCAGTGGCTTGCGCATTCTCCCTCAGTCTTCGCTCATGATTTTTCAAATCATTCGCGAATCCAGCGGCTGTCAGCCGGACTCCGGCCTCCCGGAGGGAGCTCTTTTTCGTCTCCTTTGCAGCAGGATAGAGCATGTGACAAAGGAAGCGACGAACAGCGGCCAGCCCCTGAGCTCCCTCCGGGAGGGAGCTGTCGCCGCAGCGACTGAGGGAGACCGCGGTAGCAGCGGCAAAGCCTACTCGCAAAGAAAATTACAGCCTGTTCGCCGTCTCCGCCAATTCCAATCCCTCGTTGTTCTCGCAGGCCAGGCGGATCGACCATTCATTCTCAAACAGCAGCACGTCACGGTCACGGCTGTCCTTGGCACGGCCGGAGGTGGAGGTCAGCTTCAGTTTGTCCACTTCCTTTGGGGTGTTCACCACCCAGCGCACATAGCGGAAGGGCATGCCCTCCATCACGATATCGACCTGGTATTCGGTCTTCAGGCGGTGCTCCAGCACTTCAAACTGCAAAACGCCGACCACGCCGACCATGAATTCCTCACGGCCCGTTTCGGTGCGGATGAAGGTCTGGATGGCTCCCTCCTCCGCCAGCTGGGTGATGCCCTTCTGGAACTGCTTGCGCTTCATGCTGTCCGCCGGGCGCACACGGCTGAAATGCTCGGGCGCAAAGACGGGAATGTTCTCGTAGTGGAATTTGGGGCCGGTGGAGAGCGTGTCGCCCAGCTGATAGATGCCGGGGTCAAACAGGCCGATGATATCACCGGCCCAGGCTTCCTCCACACCCTCGCGGGCATCGGCCATGAACTGCTGGGGCTGTTTGAGGGCCACCATCTTGTTCGAGCCGGAGTGCCAGACCTCCATGCCCTTTTCAAACGCGCCGCTCACGATGCGCATGAACGCCAGACGATCACGGTGGGCAGGATTCATGTTGGCCTGGATCTTGAAGATGAAGCCGGAGAAATAGGGCTCCTCCGGGCCGATCACGCCCGCGTCGGACTTGCGGGGCAGCGGCGGGTTGGTATACTGCAGGAATCGATCCAGGAAGGGCTCCACACCGAAGTTGGTGACGGCACTGCCGAAGAACATGGGGGTCAGCTCGCCCTTGCGCACCTTTTCCAGGTCGAAGGGGTCGCCGGCCTCGTCCAGCAGCATGATCTCTTCTTCCAGGCGGTCGATGTAGTGCTGATCCAGCACATGGGGCAGGGCCTCGTCGCCCAGGGCAATTTCGAGCTCGTCCACGCGCTTGGAGCCGTGGTCGCCGCCGGAATAGAGCGTGATGGTCTCCGTGTCGCGGTGGTACACGCCCTGGAAGTCGCCGTCCACGCCGATGGGCCAGTTGATCGGGCAGGAGCGGATGCCCAGCACCTGTTCCAGCTCCTCCATCAGGGAGAAGGGGTCCTTGGCGGCGCGGTCCATCTTGTTCACAAAGGTGAAGATGGGGATGTTGCGCATCCGGCAGACCTTGAACAGCTTGATGGTCTGGGCCTCCACGCCCTTGGCCGCGTCGATCAGCATGACGGCGGCATCGGCGGCCACCAGCACGCGGTAGGTATCCTCGGAGAAGTCCTGATGGCCGGGGGTATCCAGGATGTTGATGCGGAAGCCCTCTTCCGGGATCTCAACCGGTTCCTCTCCGGAGCCGGGGAAGGGCTGCACCTTTTCGGGCTTGTATTCAAACTGCATGGCGGAGGAAGTGACGGAAATGCCGCGCTGCTTCTCGATCTCCATCCAGTCGGAGGTGGCGTGCTTATCGCTCTTGCGGGCCTTGACGCTGCCGGCGGAGCGAATCGCACCGCCGTAGAGCAGCAGCTTTTCGGTCAATGTCGTCTTACCTGCGTCGGGATGCGAGATGATGGCAAACGTGCGGCGCTTCTCGACCTGCTCGTGCAGCATGTCGCGGAAGGCCTGGGTATCGTTAGCGGGCAGCATGGCGTACCTCCTTGATGTGTCGAACCCAGACATTGTATATCTGACTGGGGGAAGGTGTCAAGGTGAATTTGGAATTAGGAATTAGGAATTTGGTTGCAGGAGACTGGTCTGCGGCAGATGCTTGGACGCCTCCTGATACAGGTATGGAGACACGTTGGGGTAGGTGAGGTTTTCCGGGAGTTGATCGAACAGGCGGACTTCGGCCATTTCGCTGTCGGGCAGATCGCCCAGCTCATGCGCCACGGCAAGGAACACCACGCCGTCGGAGGATCGGGTGTCCGTGTAGCCGTGGTAGTCGCACACAGGGATGACGTCCGCATCCGTCACGCCGCTTTCCTCGTACAGCTCGCGAACCGCGGCCTGCATGGGCGTTTCACCCGGCTCGATATGCCCGCCCTGCGTCTCCCAGGTATCGCGCTCCCGATGGCGGCTGAGCAGCCACCGCCCCCGATAGTTGGCGCAGATCACAACATATTTATACGGCGAAAGGGTATCCAGCGGATGAATGGAGCAGCGAAGCTCCGGCCCGGGAGTGGACATGGTGAAAACCTCCGGCTTTTTAATCGGAATGCGGAATGTCGAATAAGGAATTGGATTGTGATACGGAACCATCGAACCAGCAGTGTACCCACACTCTAAATTCCGAATTATTCCTTATAGTCCTGCAAGCTCACAGACACCATCTTGCTCACGCCCTGCTCCTCCATAGCCACGCCGAAGAGGGAGTTGCAGCGCTCCATGGTGCCCTTGCGGTGAGTGACGACGATGAACTGCGTCCCCTGGGAGTATTCCTTCAGATAATCGGCGTAATAGCCAATGTTTGCATCGTCCAGCGCGGCCTCGATCTCATCAAGGATGCAAAAGGGCGTGGGCTTGAGCTTCAGGGTGGCAAAGAGGATGGCGATAGCCGTCAGTGCGCGTTCGCCGCCGGAAAGCAGGGACAGCAGCTGCAGCTTCTTGCCCGGGGGCTGAGCGTTGACCTCGATGCCGCAGTTGAGCGGATCCTCGGGGTCCATCAGCTTGAGCTCCGCCTTGCCGCCGCCAAAGAGGCGCGTGAAGGTCTCGGCGAAGTAGCCCTGGAGCTTGGTAAAGTTCTCGACGAAGGTGACGCGCATCTGCTCCAGCAGGCGCTCAATCAGTTCCCGCAGATCGGCCTCCGCCGCCCGCAGATCGTTCTGCTGGGCAGTCAGGTCATCCACGCGGGCCTTAGTCTGGGCGTATTCCTCCACCGCGCCTACATTGACCGTACCCAGCGCACGGATGGCGGACTGTAATTCGCTGGCACGCTTGTCAGCCTCGCGCTCGTTGAAGCCCTCCGTCTGGCGGAATTCCTCCGCGCCGGCGTAGGTCAGCTTGTACGTATCCCAGATGCGGTTTTGCAAATTGCGCTGGTCGCTCTCGACGCGCTGCCTGTTCATTTCCAGGCGGTGCATCTTCTCGCTGTCCCGCTTGTGAGATTCGTGGAGGTTCTCCATATCGGTCAGGATGGCGCGCAGACGACTCTGGGCGTCGCTTCGGCGCTGCTCTATAGCCTGTGCGGCCTGCTCCTGACGGCGCTGCTCGATCTGGCGCAGCGTAACATCGTTTTCAACTGCGGCAATCTGCTGCGCATCCTGCTGATCCTGCGCATCCATTTCGGCAAGAAGCTGCGTGCGGCGCTCCTGCTCGCGCAGAATCTGGCTGCGGTCGCTTTCAAAGTGGCTCTGGTCACGGCGGAGGTTATCCAGCCCATGGCGGAGCTCGGAAAGCTGCAGGGTGCGCACCATCAGGCGGTCGCTGGCCTGGGCGGAGGCGGCGCGGGCCTCGGCAAGGGCCTTTTGCAGCACAGCGGTGCGGCTCTCCATAGCGCTCTGGTCGGTCTGCACATCGTCGGACTGCGTGCCGATGGACTCCAGCTGGCGCTCGATATCCTCAATGGCCTGCCGCAGCTGGATAGCAGCCTGTTCGGTCTGCTCCATGCGGACTCGGTGTGCGTCCAGGTCGTTCATGGCGCTCTCGTAGCGGGCCTGCTCACGGGTCACGGCAATCTCCTGCTGGTGCAGCTCGTTCAGCGCATCGCTGACGGCCTGGCGCAGGTTCGCCTTCTTCTGCTGGCCTGATGCAAGACGCTGCTTCATCGCCTCCAGGTCAGCCTTGCCCGTGCGCAGCGTCTCGGTCAGCTCCTTGAGTTCACGCTCACGGGAAAGGAGGTTTGACACCTTCGACTGAGCGCTGCCGCCAGTCATGGAGCCGCCGGAGTGCATCACATCGCCCTCCAGCGTCACCAGGCGGAAGCTGTGTCCGCCCGCGCGCATAATCGGAATGCCATGGTCAAGGTTGTCCGCAATCACGGTGCGGCCCAGCAGGTTTTCGATAATGGCGCGGTATTCGGGCGCAGTGTTGACCAGATCGCTGGCCACGCCGATGCAGCCGGACATCGAAAGCGGCTGACGCTCCCGCCCGGCAAGGGTCTTGGAACGGATGGCGCTCATGGGCAGGACGGTCGCGCGGCCCAGACGGTTCTGGCGCAAGTAGTTGATGAGCTCCTTGGCCGTTTCCTCGTTGTCGGTCACGATGTTCTGCTGTGCTGCGCCAAGGGCCATGTCGATGGCAGTCTCGTACTGCTGAGGCACGCTCATCAGCTGGGCCAGCACGCCCTTTACACCGGTCATGCCGCGCTGCTTGGCATACTGGATGGCCCGGCGGACGGCCTGATTGTAGCCCTCCATATCGCGGGTCATTTCAGTCAGCACCGCATGACGGCTGGCGGCGGACTGCAGCTTGGCAGACAGCTCCTCCGCCCGGGCGCGCTCCTGATTGAGGATGGCGTCATGCTCGTCAAACTCTGCCTGGCGCAATCGCAGTTCGGCCTGCAACTCACTCTGGCGGCTCTGCTCCCGCTGAACAAGGACGTTGGCCTCCTCCAGCGCCTCCACCAGCTCGGCTTCCAGCTCCTGCAGCTCTTCGCCAGAAACTGAAACCTCCTCCAGACGGCTGGCCATCTGGGTGCGCATGGTGGTCAGACGAGTCTGATCGTTGCGCACGGCAGAGAGGCGGTTCATGGCGTTCATGACGGCGGTTTTATGGGCCTCAAGGGCTGCATCGGCCTCGGCCTCCTCGGCCTGAATGCGTTCGGCATCCTGCTGGGTTTTTTCCAGCACAGCCTCCGCCTGCGCGATCAGCTCTTCCTGCTTGTCTACCTCATGGCGGCTGGCCGCAAAGGAAACCTCCAGCTCCGCCAGGCGCGCGGCGGCGTCCTCCTGCTCGGCCGTGATGCGGGCGCGATTCTCCTGACGCGTCTCCTGACGGCTGCGCAGGGCGGAAAGCTGCTCCTGCGCCTCATGAACGCTCTCAGCGCAGGCCATCAACGCAGCGCGCGCGGCGGTAATCTGCTCCTCCAGCTGAGCGATCTCCTCCTGGGTTTCGTCCCGCTGGGCAGTTTTGTCCGTCAGGGCGGCCTCACAGTCATCAAGGATGGTCTGCAATGTCATCAGCTCGCTCTCCAGCTCCGCCAGGCGCTGACGGGCGCGATCGGAGCGGATGAGGAACAGGTTCATGTCCAGGTGCTTGAGTTCCTCAGCGTAGGCCATGTAGGCGCGGGCGTTACGGCTCTGCTCCTCCAGGGGGCCGAGGCGGCGGGTAAGCTCCTCCAGAATATCATCCAGGCGTTCAGCATTTTCCAGTGTGCGCTGGAGCTTCTTGTCCGCTTCCTCCTTGCGCGCCTTAAACTTCACGATGCCCGCCGCTTCCTCGAAAACCTGACGGCGATCCTCGGACTTGCGGGACAATATCTCGTCAATGCGGCCCTGACCGATGATGGAGTAGCCCTCCTTGCCGATGCCGGTATCGCGGAAGAGGTCGATCACGTCCTTCAGACGGCAGGAAGCGCGGTTGAGGAAGTATTCGCTCTCGCCGTTGCGGTACACGCGTCGGGTCACCATAACCTCGGCATTCTCCATCGGCAGCGCCCGATCCTCGTTATCGAAGATCAGCGACACCTCGCAGTAGGAAAGAGGCTTGCGCTTCTGGGTGCCGTTGAAGATCACGTCGGCCATCGACGCGCCGCGAAGGGTCTTCGCGCTCTGCTCGCCCAGCACCCACCTGACCGCATCGCCGATGTTGCTCTTGCCTGAGCCGTTGGGGCCCACGATGCCCGTGATGCCCTCGTCAAAGACGATCTCCGTCCGCTGGGCGAAGGACTTGAAGCCATACAGCTCTAATTTCTTTAATCGCATGTGCTGCGTATCCTCTCAGAAAAGGATTGGCCACATATATGACCAGTTTATAGTATACCACAAAATATGAGGTTCGTCCATTTTTTCTTGCATCAAGAGGAAGAAAGTTGCAGGCTTTTAAGCAAGCGATGATTGAATGAAGCGGAACGATGGCGAATAAATCAGCGATTACTTATGCAAAAAGGGTTGGCATTCTGCGCCGGATGTGCTAAGATAAGCACGCATTTTAACACATACCGGAGGAAATTCCGATGCTGCAAAAGCTGTACAAACATCTTTTCTGCCAGCCCCACATGGAGCGCCGCATCCCCGTGCTGCTGCTGAGCGTCATCATCATGGGCATGTGCGTGGCCTTCTTCGAGAAGCTCGCAGTGGGCACCGACCCCTGCACGGTGTTCAACCTGTCGATGGCGCAAAACGTTCTGCGCTGGCAGAACCTTGGCACCTGGCAGCTGCTCTTCAACCTGTTCCTGCTGGCGGTCATCCTGCTGCTCAAGGAAGGCCGCTTCATCGGCCTGGGCTCGCTGGCGAACATGGTGTTGGTGGGCTATTCCCGCGATTTCTTCAAGCCCGTTGTCGAATGGCTGCTGCCCGGCGAGGTGGAGTCCCTGCTGGTGCGCGGGGGTGTATTCATCCCCACGATGCTGCTGTTCCTGATAGCGGTGGCGTTCTACATGGTGGTGGAGCTGGGTACCGCACCCTATGACGCCGTGCCGCAGATCGTGGCCGCCCATGTGAAGAAGCTGCCCTTCTCGGTCATCCGCATCCTCTACGACATCATCATCACCGTGATCGGCGTCGCGCTGGGCGGGCAGATCGGTATTTTTACCGTGGCTGCATGCTTCTTCCTCGGGCCGGTCATTTCCGCCATTGCGGCAAAGTTCAGGCCCCTGTTCCAGTAAAACGGCATAGCGATGCGCCGTCCCGGCAGAAGGACGGCGCTTTTTGATGGCGTCACGGCACCAGATCCAGCATCTCGATGTTCTCGCCCACATCGGTGAAGGTATCCGGCACCTCGCCCACGATGATGCTCTCGGCCATGGCAACCTGGGTGACAGCCTCCGCCTGCTGGGCGCCGGTGGGGATGACCAGCTGCACCTGGGCCGTGAGCGTCAGGGATATACGGTGGCGGGTCTGGTTGATGCCAGCGGTCTGGAAATCCGTGTGAAACTCGGCATGGACGCTGCCCACCGGCAGGATTCCCACCCGAATTCCCGGGCCGGAGCCTGCAAAAAGCGTCAGCCCCAGCGCGCTGCCCAGAGGAACCGACACAGCCTGCCCCTGCATATCCGCCAGCTTCGCCTGGGCCATCAGGCTGACCTGGGAGGCAAGGCGGTTCATCTCCGGCGCGTTAGCCTGTATGAGGCGCACCTGTCCACTCTCGTCCTTGGAGACGACCATCAGACTGTCATAGGTGACGTTGCCGGTAGCCAGCAGCTCCGCCGCCGCCTCGTTGAGCACCTGGATCGCCATCGCCCGGGCCTGGGCCTGGGCAAGGGACAGCACCACGCGGGTCAGGTTGCGCTCCAGGCACAATACTCCCCCGGCGATCAGCACTGCACAGGCCATCAGGCACAGAAATGCCGTGCGTTTGCGGAGTTTACAAAAGGGTGCAGACATTTGGCCGCCTCCTTCGTTATATGAGTGAACCCTGACCAATGTGTGAGGGCTTTGTGCAGATGGTTGTCTGATGGCACATTTCGTGCTATAATTATGATGATGGATTATACCATTATGCCGGCAAGGAGGCATGACCATGAAGAAAGACCCGCAGGATCCCCGTTTGCAGGAGCAGATGGAGGACTTTGATTTGCCCCAGGAGGAGAGCGCCTTTGCCCATGAGGATTTCTGGGACGGCGCATCCGCAACGGACACCTATGACCATGAACCCCTCTTTGA
The DNA here is from genome assembly GCA_017481825.1 of Clostridia bacterium. Classification (GTDB taxonomy): domain Bacteria; phylum Bacillota; class Clostridia; order Christensenellales; family Aristaeellaceae; genus UBA11524. The sequence goes on along the minus strand of JAFUOR010000135.1, from coordinate 16,334 downwards.
GGAGGAGAAGGTCTACCCCCATTCCATCTTCAAGCCCAGCGTGAAGCAGCCCAATTTCATCCTGTGCGTGCTGGTGAATGTGGTGCGCATCCTGTGTGTGCTGGTGCTGGTGGCAGGCCTTGCGCTGGTGGGCGCGGTGGCAGGCATCGCCAAGGGATACATGGAGACCGCACCGGATCTGGATCTGGCCGCGCTGGACGATCAGGCCCAGACCTCCTTTATCTATGACGCCGAGGGTAACCTGATTACCGAGTACAAGGGCATCGAGAACCGCGTGATGGTATCGATCTACGCCATGCCCACCTATCTCCAGCAGGCCTTTGTCGCCGTGGAGGACGCCCGCTTCTACACCCACAGCGGCGTGGATATCAAGCGCATCGTCGGTGCGTTTGTGTCCAACCTGACCTCCTCCAGCACCCAGGGCGGCTCCACCATCACCCAGCAGCTGATCAAGAATACGCTTCTCTCCTCTGAGCAGAGCTACAAGCGCAAGATTCAGGAGGCCTACCTGTCCCTGCAATTGGAGACGCGCTACTCCAAGGATCAGATTCTGGAGGCATATCTGAACACCATCTGGCTGGGCGAGAGCTATTACGGCGTGCAGACGGCCGCCGAGGGCTACTTCGGCAAGCAGCTGTCCGAGCTCACCCTGCGCGAATGCGCCATGCTCGCCGGCACCTGCAACAGCCCCTATTACTACAATCCCCGCCGGAATTACTACACCCGCTCCAAGGAAGGCGTGGATTACGTCGCCATCACCAACAACCGCACGGATTACGTCCTGCGCTGCATGTACGAGAATCAGTTTATCACCTACGAGCAGTATCAGGAGGCGCTCAATCCCGCCACGGCCAATGTTCTGGAGACCGACCCCAACACGGGCTCGGGCATGTATGACTATGCCCACTATGTGGAATACGCCGTGTCCGAGGTGGTCGATATCCTGCTGGAGCTCAACGGCCTGGAGGATACCACCGTCAACCGCAACGCGATGGAAAACAAGCTGCGCACCGGCGGCTACCGCGTGCAGCTGGCCATTGATACCGACATCCAGCGGATTGTCGAGGAGACCCTGGAAAACTGGACGCAGTATCCCTCCCTGCGCGACCCCTCGGACAAGGTGTACCGCGCCCGCAATTCCGACGGCACCTATGACGAGATCATCCAGCCGCAGGCAGCAGCCGTGGTGCTGGATTACCGCACCGGCCAGCTGAAGGCCATCGTTGGCAGCCGCACCGTACCTACCGCGAAAAAGACCCTCAACCGCGCCGTGGACATGACCATGCCCGTCGGCTCCTCCATCAAGCCCATTGCTGTGTATGCCCCGGCCATCGAAATGGGCGCATCTCCTGCAAGCATCGTGTTCAACATGCCCCTGCCCATCTCCGGCTGGAAGGATTCCAAGGGCAATGACACCTGGCCCCGCAACTACGGCGGTAGCTACTACGCCGGCCCGCAGACGCTGCGCCAGGCTCTGGTCAACAGCCACAACACCGCTGCCGCCCAGACCCTCATGACCATGGTGGGCGTGGACCGCTCGGTGGATTTCCTGCACCGTCTGGGCATCGATGACGATCATATCGACGCCACGCCCTTCGGCCTGTCGCTGGGCTCCAGCGGCATCACGCCCCTGCAGATGGCGGTTGCCTTTGGCGTGCTGGCGGACGGCGGCGTGTATCAGGAGCCCATCTCCGTGCTGGGCATCTCCGACAGCGACGGCAATGTCGTCTGGGATGGCCGTGCCAATCAGGAGCGCAGAAAGGTGTTTTCCGAATCCACGGCCTATCTCGTGGTCGATATGCTCAAAAACGCCGTCAAGTCCGGCACGGGCACCAGCGCCAAGATCAGCGGACAGACCGTCGCCGGCAAGACCGGCACCAACTCCGATCAGAAGGGCGTCTTCTTCGCCGGCATGACGGGCTATTACTCCTCCGCCCTGTGGGTGGGCCATGACAACTACAAGGCCCTGTCCTCCAAGACGACCGGCTCCAGTGCCGCCGCGCCCCTGTGGCAGGCATACATGAAGAAGATTCACGCCGGTCTGCCGGACAAGGACATCCTTGACGGCGATCCCAGCCAGTACGGCCTGGTCAAGGCCACCACCTGCGCCGTATCCGGCCAGCTGGCAACCGATGCCTGCCGCAGCGACGCCATGGACTACGGCGTGGTCACCGACTGGTGGGCCAGCGGCACCGTGCCCACGGTTTATTGCCAGATGCACAGCTACCAGACCGTCTGCCTTGATTCCGGCCAGCCCGCCTCGGCCTATTGCTGGAACACCGCAGAGCAGGGCGTCATCACCATTCCGCGCGGACACCCGCTGTATCAGTTCATCGGCACCCAGTATGAGGATGTGCTGATTGAGTACCTTGGCAGCTACTGCATCTACGGCGCCGGCGGAAGCTGCTCCTGGCACACCACCTATTCCGAGAATCCCGTGGTGGAAAACACCCTCATCCCGGATGCGCTGGTGCTGCTCTCCCAGGCCCAGAACCGCCTCGTCACCATGGATGTGTATTCCTACGAATACTCCGTGCTCCAGAGCGCCATCACCAATCTGCAATACGTCATCAGCCAGGACAGTCCCACCACCTCCGAGGTCGCATCGGCCATGGGCCAGCTGACCCAGGCCATGGCAGGGGGCAACTGATGGATCGCATCTGTGAAGCCCTCAGCGCCCTGCGCGCGCCCCTGCAGCAGGGAGAATACGACCTGCACCGCCTGGTGATGGACGTGCTGGATCATGCACACATCCCCTACACCCACGAGGTGCCTCTTGCGCCACGCTGCCGCATCGATCTGATGTGCGGCAGCGTGGGCGTTGAAATCAAACGCGGCAAGCCCGAGGCTGCCCGCATCCGCGCACAGCTGAGCCGCTATGCCGCCTGCGCGCAGGTCAGCGGCCTCATTCTGGTGACGGAAAAGACCGTTGCCGTCCCCCGCACCATCGGCGGTAAGCCCGTGCGGGTCATCTGTCTCAATCGCCTTTGGGGGATCGCATTATGAACGAGTTTACCCAAGACACCCTCCCGCAGGAGCTCCTGCCGCCCTATCTGCGCCAACTGCCGCAGACGGGGCGCACCTACGGCACGCTTTCCTACAACCGCCGCAGCAAATGCTGGGTGGTCAAGGGTGATCCGTCGGTGACGGAGATGTGCAAGCGGCTCTTTCCCGGCAGCGCGGGAAGCCGCCGCGGCGAGGCCCGCTTTACCGCCCACCGGCGCATGGTGGGCGATCTGTGCTGGCTGATGCTGCGCTTCCCTCTGGAGGTCGCCGCCCGCGACAGGGCCATGTGGGACAAGGCGGTCGCCGATGCGCGCCAGCACGCCATCCGCAAGGAGCAAGCCGCACTCATGCCCCAGCGCATGACCCCGCCGGAGGGCGCCTTCACAGGCGAGCTGCGCCCCTTCCAGCAGGAAGGTCTTGCCTTCCTCCTGCAGCATGACCGCTGCCTTCTGGCGGATGAAATGGGCCTTGGCAAAACCGTGCAGGCCCTGGCCTATCTGGCCTCGACAGACTCCTTCCCCGCCCTGGTCATTCCCCCGGCACACCTGACCCGCAACTGGACGGAGGAGGCCGTGCGCTTCCTGCGCCTAAAGGGCGAAATGCCCCGCGTGCATGTCATCCGGGGACTCAAGCCCTATGAGCTGCCGGAGGCGGATATCTACATCATGCACTACCTGCTCCTGCGCGGCTGGAAGGAAGTGCTGCCCTCGCTCCCCTTCCGCGCCGTGATCTTCGACGAGGTGCAGGAGCTGCGCCATGCGGGGACGGAGAAGTACTCCGCCGCCTCGCTGCTTTCCGAATCCTGCGAACGGGTCATCGGCCTTTCCGGAACACCCATCTACAACACCGGCGGCGAAATCTGGAATGTGATCAACATCCTCGATTTCCATTTCCTCGGCGATTGGGAGTCCTTCTCCCGGGAATGGTGCTATGGCTATGGCAACGCCGTGGTGGTCAAGCCGGATCTGCTGGGCGCATATCTTCGCTGCGAAGGGCTGATGCTGCGCCGCACCAAGCAGGAGGTTCTGCGTGAGCTGCCGCCCAAGCGCCGCCTTGTGCAGGAGCTGGACTGGAACGACAAGCTCTACGCCCAGCTGATGGAGCCGGTGCTGCCGGATCTGATGCGCTGGAAGTCGGACGGCACCCTCACGCCCCAGACCCGCGCCATGCTGGAGGAGTCCATCTCCCAGCATGCCCGTCAGGCCACGGGCGTGGCGAAGGCTCCCTATGTATGCCAGTTCGTCCGCGCACTGCTGGACAGCGGCGAGAAGGTGCTGCTCTTCGCCCATCACCATCAGGTGATGGACGCCTATAAAAAGGAGCTCAAGCATTACAGCCCCGGCTTCATCACCGGCCGGGAAACGGTGAACGCCAAGGCCATGGCGGTGGATCGCTTCATGGCGGGGCGCACCAATGTGCTGTGCATCTCCCTGCGCGCCGCCAGCGGCCTGAACCTCCAGCGCGCCACCTGCGTGGTGTTTGGCGAACTGGACTGGTCGCCCGCCGTGCACTCCCAAGCAGAGGATCGCGCGCACCGCATGGGCCAGGAGGATTCTCTGCTGTGCTACTACCTCGTCTCCCCCCAGGGAAGCGATGCGGTGATGCAGGAGGCCCTGGGCCTGAAGGTCAGCCAGTTTGTGGGGCTGATGGGCGACACGCCCGCCTCTCCCGCCGAGAGCGCCGCTGCCGCTTCCCAGGCCCGCCGCCACGTTGAACAGCTTGTCGCACAGATGGAGGAGTACAAATGAAGCTGGAACAGCCCCGCATTCCCGAGGATCTGACCGAATATTTCGAGCTGCCCGACGAGGACGAATTCGAGCTTTGCCTGTTTTCGGAGATCGACCTTTCCCACGAGACCCTGCGCAGCCGGGAATTCCAGCAGTGCATCTTTCGCAAATGCACGCTGACGGACGCAGATTTTTACCGCTCCGGCTTTGTGGACTGCGTGTTCGACCACTGCGACCTGAGCCGCTGTTCGATGGAAAACGCCGTGTGCCAGCGCGTGCGCTTTGACACCTGCCGTCTGACGGGCGCAGATTTCATCAAGACCATCCTGCGCAGCACAACCCTCGCCCAGTGCAAGGCGGATTATCTGAATCTGTCCGAGGCCAAGATGGAGCATGTGGCCTTCACCAGCTGCAACATGACGGAGGCCGCCATCGAAAATGCGGCGCTCAAGGCCGTCTCCTTCGACGAATGCGAGATGACGCGGCTCAACGTTTTCCACACCTCCCTCAAAGGCCTTGATCTGCGCACCTGCACGCTGGAGGGCCTGATGGTCAATCTGCCCGATCTGCGCGGACTGATCGTCACGCCCCTGCAGGCAGCTGATCTGGCCAAGCTGCTGGGTCTGGTGATCAAGTGATATCGAGGGTATGCGAATGATCGAAGTATCTGCGGGCATCATCCGCCGGGCGGATGGCCGCATCCTCATCTGCCAGCGGGGCGAGGGGCGCAAAAATGCGCACCTGTGGGAGTTCCCCGGCGGCAAGCGCGAAGCAGGCGAAACCGCCGCAGCCTGCCTGAGGCGCGAATTGCAGGAGGAGCTGTCCCTGCCTCTCACCCATGTACAGGAGCTGTGCACCCGGGAGGCAGAGGGCATCCGCTTCACCTTCCTGACGGCGGAAACGGACGCCACGCCTATCCTGATCGAGCACGAGGATATGCGCTTTGTTTTGCCGCGCGACATGCTGCGCTATCCCTTCTGCCCGGCGGATACGCTGGTGGCGCAGCAGCTGGCCGTAGCGGAAATCCGCCATTTCATCTGGGATTTTGACGGCACGCTGGTGGACACCTACCCCGCCATGATGCGGGCTTTTGCGGCTGCCGCGGCGGATTTCGGCATCGCTGTAACGCCGGAAAGGACGCTCGCCCTGATGAAAGACTGCCTCCGGCACTGCTGCGAGACCGTCGGCGGGGAAAACGGCGTTTCTGCAGAGGAACTGCTGCGGGCATTCCGCGCCCACGAAAAGGACGAGCTGCTGCGGGGCGTCCCTGCCATAGGCGGCGTTTCCGAGGCGCTCCGCGCGCTGCACGCCCACGGCGGTGCCCACTATGTGGCGACACATCGTGACTTTACCTGCAAAGCGTTGCTGGAGCAAACCGGGCTGCGGGCGCTGTTCAGCGGCTTCGTAACCCAGGAGGATGGTCTTCCCCGTAAGCCCGCGCCGGATATGCTCCTCCACCTGATGCGCAGCCACAGCCTTGACCCGGCACAGTGCGTCATGATCGGCGACCGGCCTCTGGACACCCTGGCCGGACAGGCCGCAGGGATGCTGAGCGTGCTCATTGACCCGGAAAACCGCTTCCCAGACGCCCCCTGCGATCTGCGCATCACCAATCCGGCCTGCCTTTCGGACATATTTTTACAAGTGAAACGTGGACGAATGGGCCAATATCTGATATGATATTCAAATACAAAGGATTTTGTGAGAAAGCCGCGCATCTTCGCGTCTAATGGACGCAAAGGCTGCATAGACTTTGAATAGGAGTGGACACTATGCGAAAACTGCTCTGCCTGCTGCTGTGCCTGACGTTCCTGCCGATTCTGTCCGTACCGGCGGAGGGCGCAGTTCTGGCGATTGATCCGCCCACGGAGACCGTGCGTCCCGGCAAGGCGCTGCTGCTGACCTTTACAGTACCTGCGGATGGCCTGGTTGACCTGACCCTCGTCAGCAGCTCTGGCGAAACGCTCATGACCATCGTCGAGGATCACTCCGTGACCGCCGGCAGCCAGCAGCTCTGGTGGAACGGCACCTCCGGCGGCGTCACCGCGCCGGTAGGCGTGCATCAGCTGGTGCTGACCCAGGGAGAGGCCTCTGCCTCCGCGGAGGTGACCGTGGGCGATCAGGCGCCCTATATCACCAGCATTCAGCCTGACAAGGATGCCGAAAGCATGACGCTGACGGTGGACTTCTACGCCAGCGTGGATGGCCTTCTGTCCGTGGGCATGTGGGCCGGCAACGTATGGACGCTGCTGGAGAATCGCCAGGTGACGGCAGGCATGAATCAGGTGACGTGGGATGCCTCTGCTGTGAAGGCCAACACCATCGCCCTGACCCTGACGCTGACGGACGCTGCGGGCTATTCCTCCAACGAGGAGCACATTCCCGTGACGCCGGCGGATTTCGGCATCGTCTTCGCCACAGCGACCCCCACCGCCACGTCTACCCCGACTGCGACGCCGGAGCCCAGCACGACTCCCGTCGTGACAGCAACGCCTGCGCCGACCATCGTCATCGTGGTAGAGGAAGCCGAGCCTGTTTCCACCGCCACGCCGACGCCCGTGCCCACCCCGGAGCCCACGCCTAACATCATCTTCACGCCCTCCTACGGCAGCCCCTATGAAACCATTGAGGGCGAAGCTCCGAATTACTGGAACACGCCCATGGACATCACCGACGAGGAGGCCGTATGGGCCATGCTCAGCGCGCCCATCACGGTGGTTGATGTTGATTTGAAGAGCCAGACGAGGATCTATGCCGAACCGGACGAGGACAGCCGTACCGTGGGGCTGGTGACGGGCGAAAGCCAGGGCGTGCGCGTCATTGAGCATCTCGACAACGGCTGGTCGCTGATCGAGTGCTATTCCTCCACCTTCCATGACAACTCCATTCAGGCATGGAATATGCTCATTCAGGGCTATATCCAGACCAACAAGCTGGAAACCAAGGAACTGAACGACAAGTATCACATCGTCGTGGACAAGCTGACCCAGCGCCTCTATCTCTTTGGCGAGGGCAAGCTGGTATCGACCCTGCTGATCTCCACCGGTCTTGCCAACCAGGAGCAGCCCTACAACGAGACCCGCTCGGGCGAATTCCTCTACATCAGCCCCACCGGCGGCTTCTGGAGCGATGAGATGTTCTGCCCCAGCGCGCTCAAATTCAACGACGGCGACCTCCTGCATGAGGTACCCTACATCCAGCGTGACCGCAACACCAGCAACTCCAAGATCTACTCCGCCACCGAGCCCTATCTGGGCCAACGCGCCAGCCACGGCTGCATCCGCGTGCAGCGCAAGAAGACCCCCGAGGGCATCAACATGCAGTGGATCTGGAATAACCGCAAGGAACTGGGCCGCATCGTCATCTGGGAGGATTGGCAGGGCCGTCAGATAAGCTATCCGGCGGATGACACCATCCTGTATTACAATCCCAAGGGCGGCAGCTACTACCACAAGGGTGAAACCTGTTACAGCGCCAAATCCAGCGTGGTGTTCTCCACCTTCACCTATGCGGAGCTGGACAGCGGCGACTATGCCAAGCTGGATTACTGCCCTTACTGCGCCCCCGCCATGCGCAAGGCGGATATCGACAAGGTGAATGAGACCCACGCCTTTGGCGGCGATCATGATCCCATCCTGACCGCAGCGCGCCAGAAGTATCTGGAGAAGCTGCTGGAGGATCTCTCCCTGGACGATCTGACCGCTGGCGAACTGCGGTACTATGTGCCCGCAGCAACAGAATAAAAAGGAGGCTGAAGCGATGAATATTGTGGATTACGTCATCATCGGCGTTATCGGCGTATCGGTGCTCTTTGGCCTGTATCGCGGCTTCATCAGCAGCGTGCTGAACATGGGCGGCGGTTTGATCTCCTTCCTGGCCTCCTTCTGGCTTTATCCCAAGCTGGCGGCGCTGATTCAGGGCAATCAGGAGCTGGTGCGCACCCTCATGCATTACACGGACGCATCCTCCCGCATCGGCGATCTGGAGCTGGCCATCACCAATGTCGTCAGCCTTGGCCAGCAGGGCATCACCCAGGTGCTGGAAAAGGTCAGCCTGCCCGCGCCGCTGGACAGCATTCTGCGCGTCAATCTCGAAAATCAGGTCTACGCTGCCTCCGGCGTTGAAACCGTGGCGGATTACGTCAGCCAGACCATCCTGCAGGCCAGCATCAACATCATCTGTTTCCTGGTCTGCTTTGTGGTGCTCTACATCGCCATTTCAATCCTGTTCAACGTCATCCGCGCGGTGTTCCGCTTCCCGGTTCTCAAGCAGCTGGATGGTCTGGCGGGCGGCATCTTTGGATTGCTGCGCGGCCTGCTCATCTGCCTGGCGGTGTTCACGCTCATCCCCCTGGTGCAGACCATGGTACCCCTGGACATGATCACCGAGCTGATGAACGAAAGCTCCCTCGCGCCGATCTTCACCAACGGCAACCTGATCACAGCGATCATGAACCGCCAATTGTAAATTTTCCCGATCGATGAAACATTTGGATGCGCTTATCCGTCTATACGGTAGATATGGTTTTTCAAAGGAGGGCTGAATGATGAAAACATTCCGGCAGAAGGCAGCCGCCTTATTGGCTGCATGCATGCTGTTAACCAGCCCTGCGTATGCGCAGGACGTCACAACCCCCAGCGATCTGCCGGAGGTTCCTGTTCCTGTGCCGGAAGAGGAGTTCGAGGAGCTGGAAGAACTGGTAGAGATCACGCCGGTACCGTCCGAGGAGCCTACCGCGACGCCCACCGTTGAGCCATCCGAGGAACCTACTGCGACGCCCACCGTTGAGCCATCCGAGGAACCTACTGCGACGCCCACCGTTGAGCCATCCGAGGAACCTACTGCGACGCCCACCGTTGAGCCGTCCGAGGAGCCTGCCGCGACGCCTACTGTCGAACCCACCGCAGCCCCCTGGGACGAATCCGCCTGCGTCCATATGACCCTTGACTGCGAACAAGCCCCCGACTGCACGACGGCTGACTGTACGCACATCGGTCAGGATGCCAACGGCCTTGATATCCCCCTGTGCGACGCGGGCCGCTGGCTGCTGGACGCCCAGGAGCAGCTCATGGCTGTGGGCCGCAGCGTCCGCAGCGAACCGGTTGATCTGAACAAGGCGGACGCTACCCTTTACCGCAGCGGACGCTACCGCATTGTAGGCGGCAATCTGCGTCCTGGAGCGACCCTGCGCGTCGCGGCTGACCGTCTGGTCATCATCGAGCTGGATGATGCCGCCGTCGGCACCATCATCCTTGAAGACGGCGTCAATGCGACCCTGTGCGCAGCGACCGATACCCATGCCGCTATCGACACCCTCAGCGTAGCGAAGGACGCGCTGGTCAAGCTGGGCCAGGGCGGCCCCATGACCATCGACGCCTGCACGGGCGAGGGCGACTTCACCGTGCTGGGCGGCAGCGTGAAGGCTGTACTGGACGAGCAGGCTGGCCGCCAGCTCTACGTCTTCCCGGCAGAGGGTGCGACGCGTGTGCAGACCGGTCAGAGCACCTGGAACAGCACGCCCCACGAGGACGGCAGCTATTACCTCTGGCTGGAGGCTCCAGCGGAGGGCATGGTCTGGACGGGCGTTTCCGCCGCTGGAACGCTGACCCTGACCCAGACGGCTGATGTACCCGCCACGGCGGACGGCACCATCGTTCAGGGGCAGGACAACACCCTCATCGGTGGGCTGACCTACACCCTGCGCGGCGATATTGTGCAGGGGACGAAGCTGATCATCAACCAGAGCGGCGTGACCGTCGTGCTGAACAACGCCAACACCACCGGTTTGCTGATTGAGACCACCTGTGCCTATAACCTGCGCGTGGTTGGCACGTCCTCCATGGATGCCAACGGCGGCAAGGCCCTTTCCGGCGGCAGCGTGCGGCTTCTGAACGAGGGCTTCCTTCGCGTGGAGGGCACCCTGGACGCCAGCGTGACCTTCACCGGCGGCGTTGTGGTGCTCTCCGGCATCCCTGCGGGCTATGCGGCCTACACAGCGGGCGCGGCGCTGACGAATCAGTCCGTGACCATCGATGGCGCCCTGGCTGCGCTGGTGATGCTCTCCAGCGGCGAAATGCTCCTGCCCGACCCCGGCGAAGGTAAGACCTACGCCATCATCGCCGACGATGCCACCGTTGAGGTGCGCACCGTTGACGACGGCGAAAGAACCTTCTCCCTCACCAGCGAGAACTCTGTGGCCGACGCAGGCAGCGCCCCGGCCTTCACCGTGCGCAACCGCGACAGCGGCTATGTGCCGGGCATCATCACTGCCAGCGGCGCAACGGCCAATGCCAGCTTCCGCGGCGTGCGGCTGCAGCAGTCCGGCAGCGTGCTGGCGCTGCTCAACGAGCATCTGAGCGTCGCACTGGACGGCGACAACGCGCTGCTTTCCTCCGGCGGCAATGCCATTGCCCTGGAGGGCGACTCCACGCTGACCCTGAATGTCCGCTCCGGCAGGCTCCTCCTGCGCGGGCAGAGCGACCTGAGCGGCATCACCCTGCGCGGCAACATCAAGGTGGAGCCCGATCCCGGCGCATCCCACACCACCGTGATCATCCGCGATGGAAAGGGCAATCCCGTGCCCAACCGCGACCTGACGGTGCACATTGCAGGCCGCAGCTATGAATACACCACCCATTTTGACGGCACGCTGCACCTGTGGGGCTTTGGTGACCTGAACGGTCAGGACATCGCCGCCACGGACGGTCAGCAGGTCTACACCGCCGCTGTGATCGGCACGCAGGCGGAGGCCGTGACGGGCCTGACCATCTCCAACGTGAACGCCGAGGATCATGAGGACGGCACGGTGCGCATCACCTTCACCTGTGAGGGCGCCGGCACGGCAGGCGTACAGGTCATCACCGGCACGGGCGACATGCCCGACGCCTATGTAGCAGATGCCAGGCAGTACGGCGCTAACCTGGGCGAGGCTGTCATTGACGGTCTGGCTCCCGGCGAAACGCTGACCTTCCGCGTCTACGCCACCACCGCAGCGGGCGCGGCCCTGACCGCCAACACTGACGACGGCTTCCAGTTCTCCGGCGAATACACCCACGTGCACCGCGCCGTGTGGAAGCCCAAGGGCGATCCGGACGCAACCTACACCGGCGGCAAGTACCGAGTACGCATCAGCGTGCCGGATACGGCCAGGATCACCTATTCCGGCAAAAATCTGGTTGATGGCCGCCCGGTGCAGGTGGGCGATTACACCATGCATGTCACCATCCCCGAGGGCGATCCGGAGTATCTGCCCGGCTCGGTGGATATCGATTTCACCATCCACCGGATCGTGCTGACCATTCAGCCCGACCCCAATCAGGAAAAAACCATCGGCTATAACGATCCCGAGACACTGACCTTCACAGCGGAGGGCCTGCTGGAGGGCGACGTGCTCCAGGGCGAGCTGACCCGCGAGGAAGGCGAGACCATCGGCAACTACGCCTTCACCCTGGAGGGCATCGAGGCCCCGGACTACTACACCATCCAGATGGCCAAGGATGCGCCGGTGTTCACCATCATCCCCAGCCCCCTGCAGGGCCCCAGCTACGCGGTGGACGAGGTGATGAACCCCGTCAAGCAGACCATCCAGCGCAAGGATGGCCGCGAACTGTTTGTGATCCTGAACACGCAGGATACGCTGACCATCTCCTACAGCGTGCTGGGCAGCATCGTGCGCAACACGGTGGATGATACTGTTCGTCCCTTCACGCCCTCCTTCAGCTACCATGCGGAAAATGACGACCTGCTTTTGCGGCTGCGGGCCGAGGCGGAGATCGGCATTGATCAGGGCTATGTGACGGACTCCTTCGGCAATCCCGTGTGGGGTAGCCGGACGCTGCGCATCGGCTGGATGGCCATCCGCCATATGGATCAGCTGGGCGTGGACGCGGTCAGCTTCTCCAACAAGGATGCGGCTGTCACCGTGCGCCTTGAGGACTTCCTCTCCGACGAAATGCAAAAGGCCATCAAGGATCACCGCGGCAACCTGACCTCGACGATCTTCCGCGTGACCATCGAACCCGTCGATCTTCCCACCGGGGCTGTGCAGGGCGGCTGGAACATCTCCGCCACCATGACCTGCGGGCGCGAGGTGATTGACATTCTGCCCCTGCTGCCCAGCGCTCAGGTGTCGGTGGATCTGGAATCCACGGCGGATACCCTGGCAGCCCTTGACCGCTACGACGAGGCGACCTTCCCCACGCAGTTTGCGCTGCAATTGGGTGAAACGCCGCTGGAAAGCACCTTCGTCACCCCCTATCAGGCCGAGGAGCTGACCCTCAGCGATTGGCCCAGCCTGATGCACACCAGCCGCTACCTGATCGCTCCCCTGACGGAGCCAGGAACGCTGGGCGTGATCATGAAAGCTGTGGAATAAGCCAAAACAATTCAGGCCGCTTCGCCTTTTGCTGCGAAGCGGCCTTTTTGATCAGATTTCAATTCTTTTGGTCAGCAGGTCGGCATAGGTGAAGGTATGGCGCTGGGGCGTGCCGCAGCTGTTCTCCTCCACACAAAAGACATGCCTATACACGCCGACAATGGTTGCCTCCGCATCCTGCACAACCTTGGAATGCGCCAGCGTCAGATTGATGCGGACATGGGGATTGGTCTGGTAGATCGCCTGAATGCGGGCCTTGCAGTCCTCAATCGTGAGGGGCGCGGAGCTGATATGCGGCATGGACATGGATGCCCTCCTTCCGGTTCAATACGTCACGGCAGGAGCGATTGACCTTTTTCGCCGGTGCAGCTGATCGGCTGCCGTCGATCGCAATCATGCCAAAGCACACCGGAAGCAAAGAATGCTTTGTATTGATTGTAGCACATTTTCCCCGAAAAAGCATGCGCCCTGCCGCAGGAAAATTTGCCCCGGCAGCAAAAACGCCCCCTGCCGTTCCGAGTTATTATGTAGAGGAAGGTTTACCCCTCCTCGTCATGAGCCGCGGGAAATACAAGTAATTCAAGCAGTTATGGCTTGAAGGGAAACCTTCAAGTACATAGCTGCTTTTTTCGTTGCAGCAGAAAGTGAGGATACCCCATGAAACTGACCTATCGCCGCTGCGGAGATTACTACCTACCCAACATTGGCATTCCTGCTGAGGACATGCGCCCTCTTGGCAAATACGGCAGAATGCGCTTACGCTACCTCCAGGAACATCGGCCCGTCCTGTTCAACCAGCTTCTGCTGTCCGGCAAGCTCATGAAGCACCTGTACAGCATTGACGACACCTGCCAGGAACGCATGGATCTGCTGATCCCGCAGATGAAAGCAGCAGAGGGCGTTAACGAGGAGCTGAAAGCCACCGACCAGATGGAATGGGTGCGCCGCATGAACAGTATTCACAACCGGATAGAAGAAATGCTGTTCAACGAACTGATCTATGAATGAAAAACTGTGCCACATAGCAAACAGGCACGAGCCACCAGCCCGTGCCTGTCTTCCCAAGAATCAGATGGAGGTACTTATGAAGAAACTACTCAAGCTGCCCCTTCGGATTGCAGCTTTGCCCCTCATTGCCGTACTGCTGGTTTTCCAGCTGATTTCATCCGCAATTGTTGGATTAACCTCCATCGCGACAAATCTGCTCGCAACGGTATTTCTCATCGGCTCTGTTGCAGGATGGATCGCCAACGCTCCCAACGCTCCCAACGATCTAATCTTCCAGACCATTGTCATCGGCATCTTCTTCGCTGTAGCACCTCACTTCGCCGGATGGATGCTTGAGAAGGTAACAGACCTCACGCTTGGTTTCCTGGACTTCCTATTGTCCTGATCGTCAAGGCTTCCTGCTGGCTTTGTTCCGGCACTCAGCAGAACAGAAGCGTGAGTCTGCTCGTTGGGCATAGAATGCCATGCGGCAATGCTCGCACATTTTCATAGGGGTCTTGGCGTTGGTCAGTTTGACAGAAAACAGGAACTTCACTGCCAGCATCAGCGAGTGGTAGTCCCACACGATAACCGGATGCTCTTGCAGGGACAGATGGTATGTAGGAGCATTACCTTCGAAGCAGGCCAGTCCCCTTCGGTACAAGTCCAGCGTACGCTCGTCAGCTACATCCTGATCATGATAATACAGGTATGTTGACATGAAGGTGAATGCCCAGTCCAGGAACGCCTCCTTCAGCCACTCATAGGGTTCGCCGTAATTACGCATGAAGGACATTGCCATGGCTTGCGGATCATTGCGGAAGGTCATCGACAGTGCAGCCTCCGCCCGGTCATCGCCGGATACGTTCCAGACAGATTCAATGCCGCGCTTGTGGAAATCCGGCATTTTGAACGGGAAAAAGAGCTTCATGTATGCCAGTGTATCCATGGTTTCTTTGCGGATGAACTGGTTCTTCAGCAGATAGACCTTCTCGTACTCCACGAAATTCGGCGTGGTGGGCAGGGCGGTCATCATCCCCAGCAAGCCATAGTTACAGGCAAAGCGGTGAATGGCATCCTTTATCCTTTCCTTCGGTGACTTTTGCATTACAAGCCGACCGACATTGACCGCATCCAGCACCAACTGGTCAGCTACCTTCATGATGTTGTAGACAGCTGCTTCTGCGTTTTTCGTCGGCAGGAGATATTCCTTTCCATCTGCAGCCACCCGCCATTCGTAGGCGGCATACTTCGCCCAGAATGCGTTAGTGTGTTCAAACAGGTTCTTCATCGGAAGAATGCCTCCTTTTCGGTGGAGTGTAGTCACGCAGGAAATCCTGCTCCAGGTGGATCAGCTCGTCGCCGTCTTGTTGAAGCACCGTCAGGGCCGCGTACAGCTTCCGGTGGATGCGACGTTGGACGGTATCACGAACCTTGCGGATGTTGCGCTCCGTCTGGCCACGCAGCTCCGCCAGCTTCTGCGTCGTGTACAACCTGATACCCAGGAAGAACAGGATTTCCTTGTGGTCGAGCTTCAGGTTCATGACGATCTCCCGCAGGTGTTCCCGCTCTGTCAGGTCGTGCATGGCAAAAAGGCAAGTGTTGAGATAATCCTCAAACTCGCCCCGGCAGATCTGGCGGAAGGTGGGCTGACTCATGCTGTGCGGCAAGATGTGACCACCGGGTATTGCGCCGCTTTCCAGCGGGACATCGCCACGCAACATTTCATAACGGCGTTCCCGGCGCATACGGCTTTCTTCTTCGCGGTCGTACCAGTCAACCAGCTCTTGAAACTCGGATAGGGTTCGGGCTGACAGTTCCAGTCGGCGAAGCGCTTCTTCACGGACGCTCTGGGCGATGCGCTTTCTTAGTTCAGCAGAGGATCTTACTTTATCTGCATTGCGTCTGCGTTTGTCTGGCTTGGATGGAGGCAGGGATTCTTCTGGTTCATCATCAGCTGACCAGTCCTCAGCAGCATCATCACTGCTGAGTTCATCAGGCATGTTGTTCCACGGCAGCTCTTCCTCCGGGATCTCATTTCCGTCCTCATCGTACAGGGGCATGGTGAGCATGGCGGGTTCGATGGCAGAATCATCCTCCGTCACACCGTACCAATCATCTTCTGGAATCACCTGCTCACCCCCTTCAAAGCCCATTATACAAGATAATTTGTCCGATCTCAAATTTTCTTTCGGAAAATTTCAAAAACAGTTCCGAAACGACGCCAGTTTTGTCCTACT